>CANJKA010000058.1 GCA_947474675.1 Flavobacteriales bacterium | reverse complement strand
ATTGAAAAAACAAGTAGACTTAAGAATGTTTTTTTATTGAATAATTTATATAAAAAAATAAATAATAATGATAATAATAAACAGGCTAATAGGTATGGTTTTATGATTATTAAAATGAAAATTGAAATTACGCCATATAAAATTTTCTTAATGACGTTTTCTTTAATAAAAAGAGTTCTAAAAAATAAACCGATCCCTAGAATTACTGTAGGCTCTTTCAAAATTCCAGAGGTCCAAAACAATGTGCTTGGTAGAATTAATAATACACTAAAAAAAAGTATTGGTTTTAGTTTTGTGTATGGTAAGATTGAAATAAAAATATTTTTAAAACCTATTAACGAAAAAATACACATAATTAGCATGTGTATAAAAGGAGATCCATGCGATAAAAAATGGATTAAACTATGCAATCTAATTGTGTTTCTAGCATCATTTATTATCTTGTCATCACTTGAGTCCCATAAAAAAGTATTACCTAAATACTTTTTTATAAGCACTTTATCTTCACCAATACCTGATAGTAATGTTACATAATCTGTTAGTGAAACATTTGCTATATCATAAAGTTGTTTACTCTCAGACATGTATCTCATTGAATCAGATGGAATGTTATTGTTGTTATCAGGTTTCATATAGATAACTAAAAATAAAACACCTACGATTACTTTTAAGCTAAAAGCTGATGGCATCACCCATTTAGGCATGTTTTCTAATTGTAAAACACGCAAATAGCGAAATGCTAAAAGAAAAAGAATAAAATAAAATAATTCTAAAATATACACTTGTTTGTATTGGAAGCCTCAAATTTAACGATAATTCCTCTATTTTCTCGCGTCAGATTGTCTAAAATATTTCAGACACTTTGTCAGTTTTTTTTGAATGGCATAAACATTGACTAAATGAAGGAAATTAAAAATTAAATTATGAGAACAGGTCAAATTAATGTGCAAACGGAAAATATTTTTCCAATCATCAAAAAATTCTTGTACTCAGACCATGAAATTTTCTTAAGAGAATTGGTTTCAAATGCAGTAGATGCTACTCAAAAATTGAAATTCTTATCTTCAAACGGAGAATTCAAAGGTGAGTTGGGTGAATTGAAAGTAGATGTGATTTTAGATTTAGTTGAAAAAACATTGACAATTCGTGATAGGGGGATTGGAATGACTGAAGAAGAAATTGATAAATATATCAATCAAATTGCTTTTTCTGGTGCTGAAGAATTTTTACAACAATATAAAGGGCAAGAAGGTGCTGAACAAATAATCGGACATTTTGGACTAGGATTTTATTCTGGTTTTATGGTTGCTGAAAAAGTTCAAATTCGTACTCTTTCTCGTCATGAAGGTGCAAAAGCTGTTCAATGGGAAAGTAACGGATCTCCAGATTATACAATTACAGATATTGAAAAATCAGATAGAGGAACAGATATCGTTCTTTTTATCTCTGAAGAATCGAAAGAGTTTTTAGAAAAAGCAAGAGTTTCTGGAATTTTAGATAAATACTGTAAATTTTTACCAACTCCAGTTTTCTTTGGTACTAAAACAGAATACATCGATAGTCCTGAAGGTGAAAAAGACGAAAACGATAAAATTAAACGCGTTGCAATCGAAGTTGAAAATCAAATCAACAATCCTGAGCCAGCTTGGACAAAAGCTCCAGCAGAATTAACAAATGATAATTACGATGCTTTCTACAGAGAATTATATCCTACTTCATTTGATAGTCCATTGTTCCATATTCACTTAAATGTTGATTATCCTTTCAATTTAACGGGTATTTTATATTTCCCTAAAATCAAGGAAAATGTAGAAGTTCAACGTAATAAAATTAACTTGTACTCAAATCAAGTATTTATTACAGATAGTGTTGCTGAAATTGTTCCTGAATTCTTAACGTTGTTGCACGGTGTTATTGATTCTCCAGATATTCCTTTAAATGTTTCTCGTTCTTATTTACAAAGCGATGGAAATGTGAAGAAAATTTCTGCTCACATTACGAAAAAAGTGGTTGATAAATTGGCGGATATGTTCAAGAAAGACCGTGCTGATTTCGAAGCTAAATGGGATGATCTTCAGATATTCGCTCAATACGGAACTTTATCTGATGAGAAATTTGCTGAAAAAGCTAAATCTTTCACATTAGTTAAAAATACTGCAGGTAAATATTACACTGTTGAAGAATTCAAAGAAAAAATATCTGCTTTACAAGTTGATAAAGACGGTAAAACTATTATACTTTACACAAATAGTCCAGATGAGCAATTTTCATTCGTGAAAAAAGCGACAGATAGAGGATACGAAGTTCTTCACATGGATGGTCCATTAGTTTCTCATTGGATTTCAAAAATGGAACAAGCAATTGAAAATATTTCTTTTGTTCGTGTTGATTCAGATACGTTAGATAAATTGATCAAAAAAGACGAAATTTTACCGTCAAAATTATCAAAAGAAGATGAAGAATTTTTGAAACCATTGTTTGAAACAGTTATCAATAAAGATAAATTCAATGTTTCTTTTGAAAGTATGAGTATTGATGATGCACCAATCGTAATAACACAACCTGAGTTTATTCGTCGTATGATGGAGCAGCAAAAAATGGGTGGCGGTGGCTTCTTTGGTGCTTTCCCTGAGACCTATAACATGGTTGTTAATGGTAATCACGCTAAGATTTCTGAAGTTTTAAGTGCTGCTGATACAGAAGCTAAAACTGCTAAAGTGAAACAATTAACAGATTTAGCTTTACTTTCTCAAGGAATGTTAAAAGGTGAAGAGTTAAGTAATTTCATTGATAGAAGCATTGAATTAGTTTAGTTCGATCATAAAATAATTAAGCGGAATCTTCATTTTTGGAGGTTCCGCATTTTTTCATTTAACACATTTTAAATTTTGTTTAGTCTTATTTTAGCATTTGTTGGTTTCAGATATTTAGGTGGTTTTTTCGGAGCTTTGTTAGGTTTTTCTGTTGGTGGATTCATTGATCGAAAAATTTTCGTTTTTACACAAGCAAGTGCAAAAGCAAAATCAGAGGGAAGAAGATTAACTGTAGATGATTTGTTTCAAGATTACAAACAAAGATCATCTCAAAGTGATATTCCCAATATTTTAATGGCTTTGTCAGCTTCTATAATGAAAGCCGATGGGAAGGTTGTTAAATCCGAATTAGATTTTGTAAAAACGTTTATCCGTCAAAATTTCGGTGAACAAAATGCAACACATTATCTTCAAACGCTAAAACATTATTTAGATTCAGGAAATATTCCAATGGATCAAATTTGTGAAGATGTTAAAATGAGAATACAGCCTGAAGTTCGTGTACAAATAATTCATTATCTGTTTGGAATTGCAAAAGCAGATGGAAGTGTTTCAGAATCTGAATTAAATGTTTTAAATGTCATTGCATCAATGATGGGCGTTTCAACTGTTGATTTTGAAAGTGTCAAAAATATGTTCTACAGAAATGCGGATTCAGATTACAAAATTCTTGGAATTGAAGCAACTGCAACAGATGACGAAGTGAAAAAAGCATACAGACAAATGGCAATTAAATTTCACCCAGATAAAGTAGCGTCAATGGGAGAAGAATATGAAAAAGGTGCCAAAGAAAAATTCCAGCAAATCCAAGAAGCTTACGATAATTTGAAAAAGAGTAGGGGGATTAAGTGATTTTTGATGTTGTATGTTTGATGTTGAATTTTTATATCCAAACATCAAACATCAAACATCAAACATTCAAAATCTAAAATCAGTTTTTAAACTGGCTTGTCCCTATCAAAAACATAGTAGGAAATTTCTCCAAATCAAAAGCTTTTTCTCTCCATTCCTTAATACTATACGTTCTAACAGAAGCATTCGGAAGAGTTAAGTTATGAGCAATACATAATTTCGTCTGATCTCCTAATTCATTTAATAAATCTTCTAATACGTTCATATTTCTAAATGGAGTATCCATGAAAATATGAGTTCTATCGTTTCTTCTTGAATCTCCTTCGAAATCTTTCAATTTTTTAATTCTGTCTTTACGTTCTTTCGGTAAATAACCATGAAAGGTGAAACTTTGACCATTGAAACCGCTTCCCATTAAACCTAGTAAAATAGAAGAAGGTCCTACCAAAGGCATAACGTGAATTTCTTTTTCATGTGCCAATGCAACTAACTCAGCTCCTGGATCAGCAATACCTGGACAACCTGCATCAGAAATGATAGCTAAATTTTCTCCCGCTAAAACAGGTTTGATCATTTTATACAATTCGTCTTGAGGTGTTTTCTTATTCAAAATATAAAAGAAAGAATCATCAATTGGGAATTCACGGTCTAATTTACGAAGGTAACGACGAGCCATTTTAATATCTTCGACTGCGAAATGTCTAAAGCTTACAGCTAATTTAGCTACATCTGGAGGAATGATGTCTGAAGTTGTTTCTCCTCCCAACGTTGTAGGAAGCAAATATATTTTACCGTGAGCAATATGTGACATATATATGTATTGGTTGAATTGAATTAGTTCAATTCGTTATTTTTAATTTTTTCTAGTATTGAATCAGTAGCCGCATCTAATAAATGATACACTTCGATAAATCCATCTTCTCCACCATAGTAAGGATCTGGAACTTCTTTGTTTTCATTTGGATAAGTCATGTCCAATATAAGATGAACTTTATTTTTATCAGCTTCTGTTCTAGCTAATTGAAGAACATTTGCTTTATTACTTTTATCCATTGTAAAAATTACATCGAATAAATCAAAATCTTCCACAACAAATTTCCTAGATTTTAATTGATCAATAGGAACGCCAAATGATTTAGCCGTTTGACACATTCTAGCATCTGGAGCTTCTCCTGCATGAATTCCTGTAGTTCCTGCAGAATCTACACGTATATCTAATTTATGATCAGATACCTTTTTTTGCATAAGTCCATCCGCTAATGGCGAACGACAAATGTTTCCGAGACAAACCATTAATATTTTCATGTTACAAAATTACGCAAAGTATTGAGAAAATGATGTGTTTTAATACAAAAATGAGTTGTTTTCTAGACCATTTATCCATTTTTTTTAATTTTCCTATTCAATTTTCGATGAAAAGATACAATTTAATCGTTGAAAAATACCTTTTGGTCATTTACTTGAAATTATTTCATTTTTTTAACATACTAATCCACAACTAATGACTACTTTAAACGTTATGAAGACATAGAGACTATTAATTTAATATACTTTGCCATGAGACAGTTAAAAATCATTAAACAAGTAACAAACAGGGAAACGGCTTCTTTGGATAAATACTTACAAGAAATTGGTCGTGAAGATATGATTTCTGCAGATGAGGAAGTTCAATTAGCTATTAGAATTAGGCAAGGTGATAGAGCAGCATTGGAGCGTTTGACAAGAGCAAATTTGAGGTTCGTAGTTTCTGTATCTAAACAATACCAAAATCAAGGATTAGCTTTACCTGATTTAATTAATGAAGGGAATATGGGCTTAATCAAGGCAGCTGAACGTTTCGATGAAACAAGAGGATTTAAATTCATCTCCTATGCCGTTTGGTGGATCCGTCAATCAATTTTACAAGCTCTAGCTGAACAAGCAAGAATTGTCCGTTTGCCTCTTAATAAAATTGGGGTAATCAATAAGATAAACAGAGCTTTTTCAGAATTAGAGCAAAAATACGAGAGACCTCCTTCAGTAGATGAATTGGCCGATGTATTGGAATGTTCTCCTGAAGATGTTCGTCAATCATTATCAAATAGCGGAAGACACGTCTCTATGGATGCTTCTCTAGTTGAAGGTGATGAATCATCTTCTAGTATGTACGATTTATTACCAAATGATAGTATTCCTGGTCCTGAAAATGAATTAGTAATTGAATCATTAAGAAAAGATATTGAAAGATCATTAACAACCTTGACTTCAAGGGAAGGTGATGTGGTGAGAATGTACTTCGGATTAAGCGGAAGATATCCGTTGACGCTAGAAGAAATTGGAGAAAAATTTGATCTAACAAGAGAAAGAGTTCGCCAAATTAAAGAGAAAGCGATTAGAAGGTTAAAACACACTTCTCGAAGCCGGATGTTAAAAACATACCTAGGTTAAGCGGGATCAACGTCGATAACCATTCGAATTGATTTGTTAAAAGGAACGCTGTAGAACAAGGAAACTAGTTCATGCAAGCGTTCCTTTACTTTTTTCTCAGGGGCATCTCTTTCAATTTTTAAAGTGATTTTCTTTAAATATAAATTCTTTACTCTTTTTACAGATGGATATTCTGGACCTAAAACTCGTTCTTTAAAAACATCCTTTAATTGTTGTGAAAATTCTAATGCACATCTATCTAAAACGTATTCTTCTTTGTGTTTTAGTGTAATGTCTATTATTTTATAAAATGGGGGATAGAAAAAATTCTTTCTTTCTATAATCTCACTGTTATAAAACCCGACATAATCGTGCTCAATTATTTTTTGTATAACCCAATGATCAGGATCTCCGGCTTGGATGATTACAGATCCTCTCTTGTGTTTTCTCCCTGATCTTCCTGCTACTTGTGACATTAGGTGATATGATCTTTCAAAAGCTCTAAAATCGGATCTATTTAATAACATGTCAGCATCTAATATTCCTACTAGACTAACATTGTCAAAATCTAATCCTTTTGTCACCATTTGAGTTCCGATTAATATATCTATTTGTCTATTCTCAAATTCATAAATTATATTTTCATAGGCATTTTTAGAACGAGTTGTGTCTAAATCCATTCTACGTATAATTTTATCTGGTAACATCAAAGACAATTCATCTTCAATTTTTTCAGTACCAAAGCCTAACATTTTTAATTTATTACTACCGCAAGCTGAACAACTTCCGACTGGGGCAGAATGGTGTCCGCAATAGTGACATTTCAACGTATTAGAATGTTTGTGATAAGTTAATGAAACATCACAGTTTTTGCATTTTGGTGTCCAATTACAAATTTCACACTGCCATAAAGGGGTATATCCTCTTCTGTTTTGAAATAAAATAATTTGTTCTCCTTTATTCAAAACTTCTCTCATTGTATCTAATAAATACATGGAGAAATGAGATTTCATACTTTTTTGGCGACGTTCTTTTTTTAAATCAGCACAAAATATTTCCGGAAGTTGTAATCCTCCGAATCGATTATTTAAAGTTATCAATCCGTATTTACCATTAGTAGCATTGTAATAGCTTTCCAAAGAAGGTGTTGCTGAGCCTAAAAGTACTTTTGCTTGATACGTATGGCCTAATACAACGGCACAATCTCTTGCATTATATCTTGGAGATGGATCATATTGTTTAAATGAACTTTCATGTTCCTCATCAACGATAATTAATCCTAAATCAGTAAAAGGTAAAAATATGGAGGATCTTGCTCCTAATATAATTCTAAATCTGTGAGGATTATTATTTAAAACATTGTTCCAAATTTCAACGCGTTCATTTTGATTAAATTTGGAATGATAAACACCAATTTGATCACCAAAATAGGAGGAAAGTCGTTGAATTAATTGTGTTGTCAACGCTATTTCTGGAAGTAAGTATAAAACTTGTTTTCCTAGAGCTAACTGTTCTCTTATTAATTCAACATATATTTCTGTCTTTCCAGAACCTGTAACACCATGTAAAAGTGATACTTGTTTTTCTTTAAAAGATTCCCTGATTTCATGAAGAGCTGTTTCTTGAAACGGATTTAAGGTTTTAAATTCTGAAACAGAAGATTTTATTTTATTGAATCGTGATATTTCAATTCTTCTTTGAACAATGATTCCATTTTTCTCCAGAGTATTCAAGGTTGAAATAGATGCGCCAGCTTCTTCTAACTGCTTCTTTAAAATTGGCTCAAGTTCATTGTCTTTATAATTTCCTTCTCTTAAAATAAGTAATAAAGTTTCTAATTGACGATGAGATGATTTTTTTGCATCTAATCTTGAAATAGTTTCTTCAAGAATAGTATTGTTGTATATATTCTCGTTTAGAAATATATAAATAGCTGTTTTTGGAGTGAATTTTTCATTTAATTCTTCTTGAGATAAAACAATTCGCTTATCAATTAACGTTTTAATAATCGGTTGAATTGTTTTTATTCCAACTATTTCAGAAATTTCTTTTAAATCTAATACCTCTCTAATTTGGAGTGCTTCTATTATTTGATATTGTCTATCATCTAATTTCGAATTTGAAAAATCAAAATCAGGATGAAGGACAATTTTTGTCTCACTTGCCAATTTAAAATTGGAAGGAAGAGCAGCATTCATTACATCTCCTATTGGAGCCATGTAATAACTTGCAATCCATTGCCATAGTTGAAACTGTTTTTTGGTAATTATTGGGGTGTCATCTAGTACGTGTTCAATGTATTTTGCTTGATAAACAGTAGGGATTGTTTCATGAACGTTTGTTACAATTCCTGTTAATAATTTTGATTTACCAAAAGGGACAATTACTCGAATCCCAGCAAAAATGACGTCATTCATTTCGAAAGGAATTCGATACGTAAATACTTGATGTATTGCAATTGGTAGTATTACATCAGCAAAAAGAGTTTTCCTTTCAGTCATTTGTGTTTAATTCGTTTTTTTGTGGTAGAGATGTAAAATTTTAAATCTCTATTATAAAAAAAATCTTCGGTAAATAAATTTTACCGAAGATACATAATTTTTAATATTTTATTTTAATCAAGGGCAATAATAAGTTTGAAGAGCATCTAGATTATGTTGACTACAAAAGAAAAGAGGGCCAGTTATTGGACCGGTACATAATTCTTTTGTAGAATTATTATCGATTGCACGGAATGTAGATGTAGATGTATTGTAAATCTTTTTTACAACAGTTACTGTAGATCGAGCAGAAAATATTCCGACAACATTTTTATTATTAGTTATACTTAGATTTGTATAGCTAGGTTTTGTTTGAGCTAGAGAATTACTAGGTTTGTTTGAGTTTATGTACTCTTTTAAAACTTCAGAACCACCTGTTAATTTAATAGTGATTTCTTGTATTTGACGTTTATCAATTAATGGATCATTTGTTACATTATCTCTTATTAATTCATAAAAAGTAATACCTTGAAGTGGAGAACTAAATATGGTGTTGTTTTCTACTTCTTTTTCTGATGAATTCCAGTGAATTTCAACAGAATCATGTAGAGTTGCACCATAGTATTCATACATTTTAATATTTAAAGCAGCATTTAAGATATATGCGTTACCCGTTCCGTTTGAGGTTGTTCTTAAATAAGCGGTTGAATATTGATTGTTTTGAGTCATGAAAGAAAGTGCAGTACCTGGTTGGGCTTGAGCTGAAGCGATACCTGTCACTAATTTTGTTTGACCGCTAACAGTAAATTCATTTGTCAAATCTTTATTAATTATAACATTTAATTTAAAAGTAGCGTTTTCATTAAGAGATGCTTGAGAGCTAGTTGAGAAATAATATAACTTTTCTGTAGGAGCATAAAACACACCAGATGTACTTTTGTTTTCTATGGAAGTGTCCTTTAATATCCAAGTTCTAAGAGTGTCGTTTCCTAAACATTCATAAACATATGCATCAACATGTTCAAAATAGTTTGAGTCAGGTATTTGAGCAAAATCTAAGGCGTTTCCAGGTCCGATAAAAGATCTATTTATTTTAACAAAATGGATATCTTCCGATTGATCTAATAGGCAATATATGATCGCAGTTTCTTTACGCTCTCCAGTTAATACGATATCTTCTTTACATGAATTAAAAGAAAGAAGACCAAGAATTAAAGATAATGTAATAAATAAATATTTTTTCATTTTTTTATAATTATAGCAAAAATCACTTTTTAAAGAATAACAAATCTAGTCAATAATTCTTTCAATTTAAACAAGTAGAATAAACAATTGTTACAGATGAATCAATAACTTAGTCTTTTACTTTATTTAATCCCATCGCAAGTAGCATCCAATAGGGTAAATGTTTTTTTGGATTTCTGTTTTTAAGATTAATATACCACCCAAATTTTTTCATAACCGGTACTTTGTGTGTTTCAACAAATTCGATTAATGTACCATCAGGATCTTCTATGTATGAAAATCTTCCAGCTGCTTCTCCCATATCAAATGAATTAGAGCTGTCAACTGTAAAAGGAAAGTTTAAATCTGAACATTCTTTTTTTAATGCATCCATTCCTTTAATGTCAAAACATAAATGTATAAAACCCCAGTCTCCCCAGAATCTTTTTTCAAATATTTTATTGCAATCTTCTCGTTCCAAAGATTGAATTAATTCAATCTTTGATGGGCCTAAAAGTTTTGCGAAAGGTCCTTTTCTTAGTTCAGGATGCGAAAGAAGAATACGCCTTACTTTTTTATTTCCTTCTGGTAAACATGAAAGGTCATCAAAAACACCGATTTCATCATATTCAACTGTTGAATAACCTAAAATCCCTGAATATAATTTTAATGATTTTTCAATATCACTTACTCCAATTAATGAACCTGCAACTGCTCCACATTTTGAAGGATGCTTTGTATTTGAGAAAAAATCATTTCCTTCAACAATATTAAAAATATTCCCATTAGGGTCTTCAGCAAAAAAATGAAGATTCCCATTTGGTGTTTTAACAATTTCACTTAAAAGTTTAGCACCATTGTTTTTAAAGTAAGTAAATGACTCTGAAACATTTCTCGACTTTATTCGGCAAGAATATAGACCGTAATCTCCTAGTTTTATTTCAAATTTTGATTTCTCAGTCGATCTAGAAGTGTATTGCCATATTTCAAAACCACCACCACCTTCCATACTAATCGCTAATGTAGCAGTTCTCGATTGAACTTTTCCACCGGTATAATCTATCATTAGAGGTGCATCTGCAGCTTCTTCAAAAATTCGGATATTCGCTCCTAGAAATTTTCTATACCATTTCCATATTTCTTGAACATCGGGTACTCCTATCCCCATTTGTTGTATGCCGCAGATAATTTTTTCCATTTTACTATTTAATGTTTTTACAAATATAAGAACACAGCTATATTATGAGTCGTTATTACAGATAAAATTGTAAAAGATGTATTATTTTAATGCTTTTTCATTAAAAATTACGTATCCGTAACTCACTTGAAATGCATAGGGATTAATCTGTTTTGGGAAGTAATTAAAAGTTGCTCTCAATGGCCCGAAAAAACTATTGTAGATTACACTAGATGATAACATTAATGCTTCACCTTTAAATGGCTTTGAATATCCAAATGTTCCATCATCATTTAAATTTAATTTCACAAAAGGCTGATAAAAATAGGCGTCAATTCTAAAATCTATTTTCTTTTTGATAGTATATATTACATTAATCCCAGTTCCAATATATTGTGGAGATCTATATTCTGGTAAGAAATAAGTTTCGGCATCAGGGATTGGTGAGAAAGAAGTTAAAGCTAAAAGGGTTGCTTTGTAATTATAGAATAAAGATTGAGTGTTTAAAACTCCTTTGGCGTGAATTCCTATATGAAAGTATGGTTTGTCGATAATAAAAGTTTGAAATTCTGAATTTATATTAAACCAAATATGTTTAATAATTGTATCGTATGCAATTATTTTATTTTGAGTACCACTTACACTTCTCTCTTCTCCATTGATATATCTTGCTTTGAAGGAAAAATAATGCCCACTTGATGCAAATTGTTTTCTGTTTAATGAATTTTTTATGAATTGCCAACTTATTGAATTACCATAAAAGTATGTTTTATCTGTAGTGTCCTTGTTTGTAAAATCATTTTTTTGATAATAGTCGTCTTCTAAAATAAATCCTCTAGCATCAATAATACTTTTTGTTGTATTTCCAATTGGATGAATTAATTTAAGTCCATAATAAAGTTCATTTTGTATAAGGTATGAAGGTTTGTTGTCTTCAAAAAATGTTGCGAAATTTTGAAAATAATCCCATTTATTCATTGTGAAATAACTAGAAATCATAACAGGATAGGTAGAAGGAATTTCTACAGTTAATTCTGTTTTTATTGAACCGTAAAATTTACCAAAATATGTTTCTGCATTTAATGATGAAGCTGTTTTTCCTAATCTTCTGTAAGTTAGACCTAAGTATCCAGTATTAACTGCTCTTGATGAGTAATGGCCGCCAACATTTAATTTGAAATCTTTAGATTTGCGTATGTTTAAATTTAAATTATATGTACTATCTGTTTTTTTTGATAATGTAGGGAAAATAAAATTAATTTGATTAGAGGTATATAGACGGTAGTATCGCTTTTCTATTTGTTTTAAAGAAAGAATGTCCTCTCTTTTTTTATTCATAATTGATTTTTGAACGTAGATTAAATTTTCATTTTTAAAAGAGTTTGTTGAAATTGACTCAATTTGAAATTGAATTATTTTAGATCGAAATAATGCTCTTTTTATTGTCAATTCTTCTTTTGTAATCTTTTTTTGAATATGTTTTCCAATTGAATCTAAATATTTTAAAGTTGAATTATAACCGTCATCTATTATTTTCTGAACATCATTAAAAGCAAATGTTTTAGCATCTGTTTTAGGTTCGATTAATATCCCCATTTCACAGGGCAATGTAAAATCAGAATGGGAGACTAACATATTCGTTATCTGACTTATTAAGTCATCTTCACTTGGATGTTCAGCATTATAAGAAACATTACTTCCGATGATAAAATCCGGATTAAAATCATTATACATGATGTCAGCGGGGAAGTTATTGTACAGGCCTCCATCAAATAATAAGTCACCATTTACTCTTAAAGGGCTAAAATAAAAGGGGTAAGTCATTGATGATCTCACTGCTTCATTTAGATTTCCATTAGAAAACACAATGCTCTTTTTATTTGTAATGTCCGACGAAACGCATCTAAAAGGTATGAATAAACTGTCAAAATTATTAGAATAAGAGGCACTTGTTGTACCAAGTAATTTTAACATTTCGAAATCTAAAAATGATGAGGTGATGAAATTGGTAGGTAATGATTTCTTTAAAAAATTATTTTGTGTGAATAAAAGATCAATTAAACTTGCATTCAACTCTTCTTCTCTTATTAAAAACCGTTGAGAAGACTTTGTTTTTCCTGTAATCATTAACTGAAAATCGTCACTTAATACATATTGTTCAATTTCTTCAGGACTATATCCTGAAGAATACATTGCTCCAACTAAAGCTCCAGCAGATGTTCCTGTAATATAATCAATAGGAATTTCTCTTTCCTCTAAAGCCTTTAAAACTCCAATGTGAGCTAAGCCAGTTGCACCTCCACCACTTAGTACTAATCCAACTTTTTGTTGTGCTTGAGTAGACACAAATATTAGTATAGAAAACACTATTAAAGAAATATTACGGTTTGTTGACTTCAATTTTATTACTTTTGTACAAAATTAGCAGTATTTCTGAAAGAAAACAACGATAAAATGAATAATGATTTGAAAGATAGTGAAGAAAACTTAACAATAACCTTAAAAACGTTTTTTGGTTTAGAAGAAGTTTTAAAAGAAGAGTTAATCGAATTAGGTTATTCAGAAGTAAAAATACTTAATAGAGCTGTTCAAGTTACTGGAACTTGGAAAGATGTTTATTTTTTAAATTTACATACGAGATGTGCTATTTCGGTTCTTGTTGAGATAGCAAAATTCAATATTCGTCATGAAGATGATTTGTACAAGAAATGTATGAAAATTGATTGGACTGAATTTTTTGATATTGACAAAACTTTTGCCGTTAAAGGTGCTGTTTATTCTGATTTTTTCAAACATTCTCAATTACCATTTTTATTAGTGAAAGATGCTATTGCTGATACTTTTAGAGATAAATTCAATAAACGTCCGGATGTTCATATTAAAGTGCCTCAAGTTTTATTTGATGTGTACATAAATGATTCAACAGTTACTATCTCCTTAAACTCAAGTGGAGTTCCATTGTTTCAAAGAGGGTATAGACAATCTGCAGGAGAAGCTCCTTTAAATGAAGTGGTTGCTGCTGCTCTTGTTCGTATGTCTGGTTGGGATAGAAAATCTACTTTTGTCGATCCATTTTGTGGTTCAGGTACGATTTTAATTGAAGCAGCAATGTTAGCTGCAGGAATACCTTCTTCCATTGAACGTCAGCATTATGCATTTAAGAATTTCGCAAATTATGATGCTAAATTATGGGAAGAAGTTTACGAAGCTGCAAATAAAAAATGCCAGTCTCTTCCTTGTAAAATTATCGGTTCGGATATTGATCCCGATATGGTAATGAAAACGAGACGTAATTTGAAAGGTGTTGCGGTTGGAAGATTTGTAGATACAGAAATTTGTTCTTTTAATGAATTGAAAAGACCTGAAGAATCTGGTGTAATGGTTACTAATCCTCCTTACGGTGAAAGAATGGGTGATAACATCGAAGAATTATACGAAGGTATTGGTGATTGGATGAAAAATGTAATGCAAGGGTATACATGTTGGATTATTTCTGCTAGTGAAGAAGGGTTCAAAGCTGTTGCGCTTAGACCCGATAGAAAAATTAAATTATTCAACGGTGATTTAGAATGTAGCTATAGAAAATTCACTATCTATGAAGGCTCTAAAAAAGCAAAACATAATAATTATGAATTATCTGATGATTCAACAAGTGTTGAAGTTTCAGATGAAGAAGAATAAGAAAAATGATATACAAAAAAAAGCGATCCAAAATGGGTCGCTTTTTTTGTATATCATATATTCGTAAAGACGTAAGATATTACGTCTCCACCGTCTCCACCGTCTCCACCGTCTCCACCGTCTGCACCGTCTGCAAGTCTACATCAAAAGATAATGTACATTATCTTTTAGAAATCTCTACGTAATCTCTTTCTGTAGCTCCAGTATATATCTGTCTTGGTCTTCCGATTGGCTCACCACCTTCAGTCATTTCTTTCCATTGAGAAATCCATCCTGGTAAACGTCCGATTGCAAACATAACTGTAAACATTTCTGTGGGAATGTTTAATGCACGGTATATAATTCCTGAATAGAAATCTACATTTGGATATAAATTTCTAGTTTTGAAATATTCATCTTCTAACGCTACTTTTTCTAATTTTTTAGCGATAGCTAATAAAGGATCATTGACATTTAATTTTTCTAAGATATCGTCACATGCTTTTTTAATGATATTAGCACGTGGATCAAAGTTTTTATAAACTCTGTGTCCGAATCCCATTAATCTGAATGTATCGTTTTTATCTTTTGCTTTTAAAACCCATTTATCAACATCTCCTCCATCATTTTGAATTTGCTCAAGCATTTCAATTACTTCTTGATTAGCTCCACCATGAAGTGGCCCCCATAATGCAGAAATACCAGCAGATATTGTAGAATAAAGATTTGATTGAGATGAACCAACAACTCTTACTGTAGCAGTAGAACAATTTTGCTCGTGATCTGCATGAAGAATTAATAATTTATTCAAAGCTGCAGAAATAACTGGATCAACCGTATATTCTTCAGTTGGCATTGCAAACATCATGTGCATGAAATTTGAACAATAATCTAAAGAATTTTTTGGATACATAAAGGGATGACGTAATGCATTTTTATGAGACCACGCTGCTAATGTAGGAAGTTTTCCTAATAAACGAAGTATTGTTAAATCTTTCGCTTCTTTACTTCTATTTGGATCTAAAGATTCAGGGTAAAAAGTTGACAATGAACAAACCATTGAAGCTAATACTCCCATAGGATGAGCTTTTGCAGGATAGGCTTCGAAAAACTGTTTCATGTCTTCAGCTACTAAAGTGTGTTTAGTAATACTGTTTGTAAATGAAGTTAATTCAATTTGTGTAGGAAGAGAACCATATATTAATAAATAAGCGACTTCTAAAAAACTAGCTTTTTCAGCTAATTGCTCAATAGAATACCCTCTATAACGTAAAATACCAACCTCACCATCTAAATAAGTGATCGAACTTTCACAACTTCCTGTGTTTTTAAATCCTGGATCCATTGTTATATATCCAGTTTTAGTTCTCAATGAACTTATATCGATTGCTTTTTCATTTTCAGTACCTTCAATAACTGGAAATTCAAAAATTTCACCGTTTAATTCTAATTTAGCTATTTCGCTCATTTTTTGTTATCGTATTTATATACTATATTATTATGTCGCCTAAATTAAATAAAGAATTTCTTTATTCAAACTCTTATTTCACTTTTTTTTATTTTATTTTTCGAAGTGAATTTTCAAATGACTTAAATTTGAGATCTAGATTGATTTATAGGTTTTCAAGAGTATAGTTTAACATCATATTATAAAGATGATTACGTGTATTTCCTCCGTATATTCCATGGTTTTTATTTGGGTAAATGAACATGTCAAATTGTTTATCTTGTTTTACTAATTCGTTAATCATCTCCATTGTATTTTGATAATGAACGTTGTCATCTCCTGAACCATGTATTAATAAATATTTTCCTTTCAATAGATTTACATAATTAATTGGTGAATTATTCGCATATCCAGTTGGATTTTCTAATGGAGTTCTCATGAATCTTTCAGTATAAATATTGTCGTAATATTTCCAGTTGGTTACTGGGGCCACCGCAATTCCCATTTTAAATAAATCTGCTCCTTTTGTCATTGCAAGTGATGTCATAAATCCGCCATAACTCCATCCTTGAATACCAATTCTTGAAGCATCTATATAAGGTAATTTCCCTAATTCTTTTACAGATGCAATTATGTCTTCGGTTTCTAATTTTCCTAATTGTAAATATGTAGATTTTTTAAATTCTGCTCCTCTATACATCGTTCCTCTTGGATCAATTGATACAACTATATATCCTTTTTGAGCCAATAGTTGATGGTATATAAAATCGGAACCTCCATATGAATCTGAAACGGTATTGCGTCCTGGTCCACCATAAACAGTTAAGAAAACTGGATATTTCTTATTTGGGTCAAAATTTGGAGGTTTTACTATCCATGCATTTAAACTTTTTTCGGCTCCTTGAATAGTGAAAAATTCCTTACTTGATAAGTTATAACTTTTTAAAATAGCAATTAATTTTTCATTATTTTCTAATATGGTTAACTCTTTTCCGTTTGCATCACATAATGATGAAATTGGGGGTGTGTTGGCGTTGGAATATGTTTTAATAAAATATTTCATTCCAACAGAAAATGTTGCATCATTTGTTCCAGTTTCTAGACTAATTGAAGCTTTTGAATCTCCAGCTAAATTTATTTTATAGATTCCTTTGTAAATTGTTCCCTTTTCGCAGGAAGTATAGAAAATAGTTTGCGAAGTTTCGTTAATTCCTAAAAATTCAATTACATCCCAATTTCCTTTAGTTATTTGAGTTGATACACCATCAAATGATAATTTATATACATGATTAAAACCATCATTTTCACTCGTTCTAAGAATCGTTTTTCCATCTTTTAAGATCAATAAATTATCATCAATATTAATGTATGTTTTTGAATTTTCTTCGTAAAATACTTTCGAAGTTATTTTCTTATTTGAAATGCTTACTAAATGATATTGCAATTTATTTTGATGACGATTAAGAGTTTGTATAATCAGATTGTTTTCAGTACTAGACCATTTTAATCTTGGGATATATTCGTATTCTCCTAATTGTATTAAAGTTGTTTTACCATTTCCAATTGAGAGAATATGTGCAGTTACTTTTGAATTGTCTTCTCCTGCTTTTGGATATTTGAATTTGTATAAATCAGGATATAATTCATTGTAATAAGTTAAGGTAAACTCTTTTACTTTTTTTTCGTCAAATTTTAAGAAAGCAATATTTTTACTGTCAGGAGACCAACAGTATGCTTTAGTAATAGCAAATTCTTCTTCATACACCCAATCAGTTGTGCCATTAATTATTTTATTATTTTTACCGTCTTCAGTTAACTTTTTTACTTTCCCACTTGAAATGTCCTTGATATAAAGATTGTTTTTATGAATGTAAGAAACTTTTGTCCCATCTGGGGAATACTCAGCTAATGTTTGCGGTTGGTGATTATCATCTAACGTTTGTAAAGTTTTTGATTTGATGTCGTATAAATAATAAACAGCTGTATAACTATGTCTATATATTGAAATAGTTTGTGTTGTAAATAACAATTTACTTTCATCATCATTGAATTCATAATCATCAAAGGAAACTGTTTTTCCATTTAATTTTAATTCAGATAATTTGACTAAAACTTCTCCATTACCTTTATAATCAGAAAAAGTATGTTTTGTAATTGCTGATTCACTATCTTTCCCTGAAATTTTAGTAAAATGTTCACCATCTTTCATTGACTTGAATCCATTTACAGATGCTACGGAAAATTCACGAGTTTTCCATATTTTTTCAACTGTTATTTCTTGTGAAAATAAGAATGAATTGATTCCAAAAAGAAAAATGATTAAAATGATTTTGTTTTTCATATGTATTTTAATTTGTTTTTTATTTGCCATAAGGTATCGTCATCTGAAATTCATCGTTGTTTAACTTCGTTGCTTGCTTAGCAGGTGTGACATTTTTCGATCATGGCTTTTTTCATACCGTTATATAATATAGTTTTTTAAGGCCTAAATGTAGGTATTGTTTGACTTGGTTTTTCAAAATCGTGCAAAACCTTTAAGATTTGTTCATAATTTGTTAATATTGTTTAGAAAAAAAAGGTATATATTTGCATTGTGTTTTTCTATGTCACCCTTGAAGCTAGATTTTTAATAGACTGAAACCATAGAAAATATAATAAATTAGGACTAAAAAATTGATGTTTAATTTTTATTGAAAATAAAACTATCTCATTATGAGCGCTAGCACATAATTTTTTTGTAATTTCCTTTTTAAATCGTTACCTTATAATTTTAATAAATATCTACTATGAAAAAAACGTTACTTTTTTTAAGTGCACTTACTTGTGCAATTTCATCTGTTTCAGCTCAAGATTGTTCTGATTTATTCATCTCCGAATACGTGGAAGGTTGGTCAAATAATAAAGCGATTGAAATTTACAATCCTACTGCAAATTCTATAAATCTTGCTGGATACATTATTGCTCGTGCCTCAAATGGAACTGCACTTGATGCTGTTCAAGTGAAATATGCTGTTCAGTTAAACGGAACTATTCCTGCGTATGGTGTTTATGTTGGAGTTGTAAATTTAGTTGATCCATTAGGGACAGGGCAAACAGAGCCAATTTGGGATTCATTAGAAGCTAGAGCGGATGGGTTTTATTCTCCAGATTATAATACAAATAGTACTTTTTACTGGAATGGTGATGATGCTATCTTGTTATTGAAAGGGACATTAACTTCGACACCAACACAGACATTGGTTTCCATTATTCCTGCACTTTCAATTGTAGATATTTTTGGTAAAATTGGTGAAGATCCTGGTGTGTCATGGACTTCTTTATCACCTTTTACAGGTACTTCTGGTGTTGATGTAACATTGAATCATTCTTTAATTAGAAAATCAACGGTATTAAAAGGGGTTACTAATGATGCAATTACTTATTTTAATCCATTAGCAGAATATGATTCTATTCCTCCTGATACTTATGTGATAGCGAATGGTGACACTATTAGAAATACTGATTTGTCTCCAAAATTGTTTGGTAATTGGTTCTCTTTAGGTTCGCACGAGTGTAATTGTACTCCAGCAAAAATTAATGAAATATCAAAGGAAAATATTATTTCAATTTATCCAAATCCATCAAATGGAATTTTTTATGTAAAAGGGATGAATGATTATTCAATAATAGAAGTATATAATTCTTTAGGTCAACAAATTCAATTGATTGATAATAATTCAAAATCTATTGTTTCTATAGATTTAAATAACGTTAAAGGTGTTTATTTGCTTCGTTTAATAAATGAAAATGGAAAGCAAGTAACTAAAAGAGTTATCGTTAAATAATTTTTTTACAAGAGAGATTAATTATTAATCTCTCTTGTAGTTTTTTTAATTATAATAATTTATTTAGTGTGTGATGGGTAAAATTTCAATCCTTGTTTTAATTCTTTGTATTTCTTTTTTTGGAAATAGTCAAACTTCTAGAGTTGTTGGTTTGGTGACAGATAATATTTTAAAGGAACCTGTTATGGGAGCGAAAATAATTTTGTCTCCTGATTTGAAAACTCGAACTGATATTGATGGTAAATATGAATTAAATAATGTGCCATTTGGTAAATATCAAATGTCTGTTACTAATTCTATTGGAGATACTTTCTTTTTCGATATTGTAATAGATAAAATAGAAATAACTAATAATATTGTTTTAAAAGGGGCAATTGAACTTGAAGAAGTTAAAGTAACAGCAAACATTGTTACTGATAGAAAAACTCCAATTGCTGTTACTCGAATTTCGGCTCAAAAAATTGCAGAAGAATTGGGTTCAAGAGATATTCCGATGCTATTGAATTCAACTCCAGGTGTATATGCTACGCAGTCTGGTGGAGGTGATGGTGATTCAAGAATTAATGTGAGAGGTTT
The DNA here is from genome assembly GCA_947474675.1 of Flavobacteriales bacterium. Lineage (GTDB taxonomy): Bacteria > Bacteroidota > Bacteroidia > Flavobacteriales_D > Crocinitomicaceae > CAIUKX01. Next base: position 2,871 of record CANJKA010000058.1, on the reverse strand, counting down.
TGATCAAAGGAATATTGGTGTTTTAATCGATGGTGTTCCTGTGAATGATATGGAAAATGGTTGGGTGTATTGGTCCAATTGGTTTGGCCTTGATAATATTACTTCTACTGTACAAATTCAAAGAGGACTTGGTGTAACAAAGCTAGCTATACCTTCTGTTGGAGGAACTATGAATATTGTTACGCAAGGTTTAGGTGGGAAAAAAGGATTTAATTTTAAACAGGAATACGGAACAGGAAATTTACTACGCTCATCTTTGACTTATAATTCAGGTATGTTTAAAAATGGTTTTGGTATTACTTCTTCAATTTCATATAAACAAACTGATGGTTGGGTTTATGGAACGCCGAGTCAAGGTGAGTTTTATTATCTGAAAGTTCAAAAGAAAATGAAAAAGCATTTATTTTCACTCTCTGGATTTATGGCTCCTCAACATCATGGACAAAGATCTTTTAATCAAACAGTACAATATTGGGACAGCAAATCTGCAGCAGAATTAGGTATTCCTCTAGATTCTAATGCAACAATGGATAGAGGTTTTCGATACAATCAACATTGGGGGTATGTTACTAGAGATGGAAAGCAAGAAATAATGAATGAGCGTTTAAATTATTTCAATAAGCCTCAAATTACTTTTAAAGATTTTTGGACTGTTAACAGTAAATTGAGTGTTTCTTTAATAGGGTATCTTTCAATTGGAAGAGGAGGAGGAACTAAATTATCTAACTCTACAATTAACACGAATGCTGATGGACAAATTAATTGGGATGGAATTATTAAATCAAATCAAATAAAAACAGGATTTGGTGGTGTAGAAAAACCAAATACCGATTTAGCTTTTAGTCCAACATTATTAAAATCCAGTCAAATTTTAATTTCAAGCATAAATAATCATTATTGGGCTGGTTTTTTAGGTCAAGCAAATTATAAGTATTCTGAAAAAATGAAAATTTCTGGAGGTATTGATTATAGATATTACAAAGGGTCTCATTATCAGGAAGTATACGATTTGTTGGGTGGAGATTATTTTATCAATAACGTTAATCCAGACAATAATAATGCTAATAAGATGTTAAAAAAAGGCGATAAATTGGCGATAAATTCATACAATACGAATAGAGACGCCCTTGTTAATTGGGTAGGTTCTTTTGGTCAAGCTGAATATGCAGGAACTAGATGGACGATTTTTGTAAATGTTTCAGGTGTAGCAAATTCTTACAAGGGAGTTGATTATTTTCAAAAACAAGTTTTAAATGTTGGTGATACAATACTTAGAATCGGTGTAAATGATTCAATCAATTATCAAGGCCAATTATATACTTCGCAAAGCGCTGGATTAAAATATTTTGAAACTGGATGGAAGTTATTGTTCGGAGGAACAATAAAATCGGGAGCTAGTTTTCAATTAACTGAAAAATCGACCGTTTTTGTAAATTTAGGGTACTTATCTAGAACGCCTCAATTTAGCAATGTTATCGATAATAACACAAATACATTTTTCCAAGAAATTGTAAATGAAAAAATCTCCGCTATTGAAGGAGGTTATACATATTCAAACAATAATTTCGGATTAAATTTAAATGGATATTATACGAATTGGAAAAACAAACCTTTTCCGAACGGTGTTTCATTGCCTGACCCTAAAGATCCTACAACTCAAATCTATGTTAATATCAATGGTATGGATGCTCTTCATTATGGAGGAGAAATTGACATGGCTTATAAATTTTCTAAAAAATTAAGTGCTGATTTAATGTTTTCTATAGGAAACTGGACTTGGCAATCATCTAAAACAATTACTTTGCCTGATTTAGATTATACCTTAACCTTTGATGCAAAAGGTGTTCATGTTGGGGATGCAGCTCAAACTAGTTTTGCAGGCTCTATTAGATATGAGCCTTTTAAAAATGTATTTATTAAAATACAAGGTCAATTCTTTGATAGATATTATTCTCAATTTAATCCTTTCACTTTGACAGGAACAAATGGAGGTAGAGAAGCTTGGAAAATTCCAGCTTATGGACTTTTAAATGTTTTTGCAGGATATAAATTTAAAGCAAAGAAATTTGATGTTTTATGCAATGGTTCAATAACTAATTTATTGAATAACATGTATATATCCGAAGCTACAAGCAATTATTACGGAAATGATTTTAACGCTCAATCTGCTGCAGTAATGTTTGGAGGTGGACTTCGATATAATCTTTCAATAGGTGTACAATTTTAAATTTCTATTCTATAACTATTACAATTAAAAAACAATTATGAAAAAAACAATTTATTCAATTTTATTTGTGTGTTTGATTCAGTTTTCGGGCTTAGCTCAAGCTGTTTTACCAACATCGTCTAGTTTTACAACAACAGTTTTACCTACTGGTTGGACTGAATCGGGGACACTTTTTTATGCTGCTTCAGGAAATACTCCTCCAGCGATGAAATTTGATGGAACTGGAGATATGTTGACTATTAATTTTGCAAGTGCTCCAGGAAATTTAACTTATTATTTAACAGGTAATAGTTTTCTCGGTGGTACATTTTTAGTTGAAGAATCAGCAAATGGCACAGTATGGACAACACTTCATACGCATACAGTTCCTCCAGCAGCGACATATACTTTATATACAGATGTCCCAAATTCATTAAGTCGTTATATTCGTTTTAATTATTCGAACAAAGTAACTGGTAATATTGGGTTAGATGATGTTAATATTGCAGTAGGAGCTGCAACACCACCTCAAGAAATAAACATTCAACAAGCATCAGCCACTGTAGTTAATGGTGGCTCAATATCAACTAGTTCAGCTATTGGCGTATCTTCTCCAATTTCTTTTTCTATTCAGAATTTAGGAACAGTTTCAGCTTTAACAATTT
>CANJKA010000057.1 GCA_947474675.1 Flavobacteriales bacterium | reverse complement strand
TCCCAAGATGTCATCCATCTAACCTGATTTAAATTTGCATCCCACATCCAAAATTTACACCAATCTGCTAATGGTGCTATGCATTTTTCAGGAAGGATAGGAAATAAACCATTGACTGAGGGAGCGTCATTGTATACTAAACCCTCAATGTTTTTAGTAGCTTCGTATAAACGTGTTGCCATGTTATTTGAATGTACAGCAAGTTGAAGCCATAAATTATCTTTTAACAACGCACTAAATTGAGCTGAAACAAATCTCATTTTTGAAGGTAATTGATTGACTTGTTTTCTGACATATTTTGCTCTTTTTGCATGTTCAGGATTTAAATAAACAACAGCTTCACCAAATGCTAGTCCAGCTTTTGTTCCTCCAAAACAAACAACATCTATTCCAGCATCTTTTGTAAAACTTTGTAAGGCTTGTATAGAATTTCCTAAAGCAACAGTTGCATTCGCAATTCGAGCACCATCCAAATGAACTCTCATTCCTAATTTTCTAGCTTCTTGACAAAGGTCTTTAATTTCTTCAGCTGAATAAATAGTACCTAATTCAGTAGATTGTGTTAGTGATAAAACTCCCGGTTGTGCATGGTGTTGAACACCTATTAAACGACTTAAAGCAGCAATTTGTTCGGGTTTAATTTTTCCGTCAGTTGTAGGTAACATCATTATTTTTGCTCCAAGTGCGCGTTCTGGAGCACCCGTTTCATCCAAAGCAATATGTGCTTTATCACTACAAACAACGCATTCCCCAGCTTGAATTAAAGTTGCCAATGCCATAACATTTGCTCCTGTTCCTCCCCAAACTAAAAAGGTTTCACTTTCTTCTCCGAAAAGTTTTTTAAACGATTTTTGAACTTCTTCTGTCCATGGATCTGATCCATAAGCCAACGAATGATTTTTATTTGCATCTACAATTGCCTGCATTACCAAAGGATTTGCTCCTGCTGAATTATCGCTTGCAAATGTTGTTAATGGTTTTTCTAAGCCTAGAAGTGCTGGGTGTATGTTTGTTGTCATTGATTTTTAATTCAAAAATGATTAAATATTTTACAATTTTCAAGGGTGTCAAAATGAGTTTTTAAATACAATTTTCTCTTCTCAAATTCTTCCCTTGTTAATTCTATCTCTTGAAATTCTTTTAGTTTTTTGATAAACTCTCCTCCCGTTTTACATATTGTGCATAATCCTGATAATTCTGTTCCTTCTACCATAATTGGATTCACTATTACATGACCAGAAGATTGAATGGAATTCAAAAGTTTTAATTTAATTCCAGTAGATTGATCACTGACTAAAACATGGATGCGTGCTTTTGAAATCAATTTATTCATTTCTTGCGAAGAAGGATTGGCGATTAGTGTAATTCCATTTTTTTGAGTCAATTCTTTTAATTGAGGAGAAGGATCTTTTCCTACAATTTTTAAAGGTAGGAGGGAAGCGTCCTTTTTCCAAATATTTTCAATAATCCATTTTACTGCTTCTTCGTTTTCAGAAACAGATAATTTCCCATGAAAAATAGCATAGTTTTCAGTTTGAGTAAATACTGAATTATCTAATGAATCAATAGAAGCGGGTAATACTTTTACTTGATAAGAATAGTTTTTAAAATGAGTTGCATCTTCTTCTCGAATAGCTAATATGTGCTTCGTAAACTTTAATATAGATTCGTATTTTTTTAATTTATTTGCTTCTTGTTGAAAATAGAATCGTTTTATAAATCCTGCCTTTTTTGCAAGACCAGTGTAATAATCATGTTCAATATTATGTGTTCTGACATATGTTTTTCTTTCTTTAATCTTTTTATTTTCCAAAAACCAAGTTGAATGAAGTCCTTCAAATAATATTGGGTAATCATCTTCTAAAAGACGTTTCAACAATTCAGGAGATCTTCTTGAAGAAACGATGAAAGGTCTTTTGTTAAACGCATTTAAAAGTGTTTTCTGACGCGAATAATAATACGTTTTTTCAGTTATTTCATCCAAATGAGGTTGTTTTCCTCTTCCATAATCAAAACAATGAAGTATAATCTTGAAACCTAAATTGTGTAATGCTTTTATTCTGAAATATACATCAATAACACCGCCGTAATCAGCTGGATATGGGACATCAAATGCGACGATATGTATGTATTTTTCAGTCAATTTTTGGATAAATTTCTTTTAAAACTTCTGTTTCTGTTTCCCAATTTTCAATTTCCTTTGCTTTTAGACAATTCTCTTTTAACAGACTTAACAGTGAAGTATCTGATAAAACACTAGAAATCAGTTTTCCTAAGTTTTCGGGAGTGAAATCAGTTATAATCCTACCCACATCATATGTTTTAACAATGTTAGAAATTTCAACCAAATCCGTTGCTATAATTGGTGTTCCCGTATGAATGTAATCAAAAACTTTATTCGGTAAGGAGAAACGGTAATTAAGATTTGTCGGTTTATCCAATGTTAATCCCAAATCTGCATGATAAGTATAATTCATCATTTCAAGATATGGTTTACGATCAAAAAACAGTACTTTATCACTCAGATTATTTTCTAAAACATATTCTTTTAATTGATAAACAACATCACCATCACCTACAATCATCAAAACAGTATCTTCGATAAATTTCATTGATTCTACTGCTTCCTCTGCTCCTCGATCAATATTTATTCCTGCCCCTTGAATGATTAATAACTTCTTATTTTCAGGAATACATAGTTCTTTTTTAGTCTTTAAATTTGAGGGAGTCCATAATGCAGAAATATTTCGAACCACTTTGATTTCCTTTTTATATTTTTCTTGATACATTCCAGCTATTGACTTATTTACAGTGTAAACAGATCGTAATTTTGGAAATATCCAAGCTTCAATTCCTTCCCAGATTTTTTGAACTTTTGGTCGATTAATTAATTCAGGAACTTCGGTAAAATATTCATGAGAATCGTATACAAGTTGAGTTGTAGGATTAAATTTACTAGCAGCGTAGTTTGCTAAAAGAGTATCTAAATCGTTCGCTACTAAAAGTTTTGAACGTTTAAATAGAAGGAAAAAGAAAAGTCTAATATTGTATTCAGCATAAAACTTTGCTCCTTTATCAAAATATAAATTGAGTCTTTTTGTTTTGTAGGAACGTTCAGGAAGCGGAATACTACTTTTTCTTTTTCTTCCAACTAACAGAACAGTATAACCTTGACTTTCCAAAAACAAACATATTTTATGGACACGTTGATCAGTATATAAATCATTCGTTACAGAAACAATTGCTCGATTGGAAATAGCCATAGTTCAAAAATACTAGAAAAAATACAAATTCAGACAATTAATCAAAATCCACATTTCGATTATTTATTAATACAAAGCGAAGGGAAATAAATAATGTGTTTGTTTTGATAGCAACAGGTGAATAGGATAAAAAATTATAACCTGTTTGCAAATGAAATTGAGTGAATTTAAATCCAATAACGGGTGCAATTCCAACTTGACTATGAGTAAAATCAGATCGATAACAAATATTTGCTCCATAGGTTAAATTCAATCTTCCTGTTTTACACCAATATCCAAAATCGTATCCGATTACATTGTATTTAAAGTTGTAATTCATACCTACATGAAGAGCATTTGTAAAGGGTTTAATCCATTTTAATTTTTTCCATTGTAGTTCTCCTCCTAATTCTCCAACAGTGTAAATCCCCTTTTGTAAACCAATATAAGGGCCAGATTTCCGGACATTAATTTCCGTTTTCAGGTTTAAATTCCACTTTTTTTTCTCTTGTGCATTAACTTGAAAAAAGAAGAGCAAAAACAGAGTAATTGTAAATAATTTACTTGTCATATTTGTCATGAATATCTTTTATTTCTTTGGCATCATTTGCGTCAATCCCTAAACTATCAGCAATTTCTTTCGCTCTTAAAACTTGATCAATTGTCAAGCCAGTACTATCAGATTCTGCTTTAAACGCATTTTTTATAAAAATTGTGCTTTCAGAAATCCCTGGAATTGTAGTTGTAGAAACTTTTTTAACTGGAGAATAAAGCATTGAATCTGTTTTCACTGTTTCAGGGAAAAAGTCGTTTTTTTCATCGTATGATTCAATTAAAATGATAATTACACTAATGAAATAAATCATTTTCAGTACAGAGAAAAACACTCCTAAACCTTTGTTTATTGGAGTTAACCCCGTTACTTTTACAACTTTTTCAATTGCTTTACCAGCAAAGTAAACCATTGCTCCAACTCCTAAAAAGGTGATGGTAAACGAAACAACAGGAACATATTTAGAATGCCAATCGAAAGAAGTTTTTAAAACACCAGCAACATAATCTGAAAAGTGAATTCCAGCATATAATCCTACAACTAGAGCTAAAAGGGTAAAAACTTCTATGATCAATCCGTGTTTAAAACCTTTCCAACCAGCATATATAACAGGTACTAATATTAGAATATCGATATAATTCATTTGTCAATTTTGTTTAAAATATTGTCACACAATTTGATAATATTTTATGTTTTATGTTGGAAAATTACGATTATTTATTGCAACAAAAACCTATGATTGATCTATTTCTACACGTCCATTTGTTGACTTGAAAATTAATTACAATTAATTCATTTAAAATTACGTCTTTTACTGATTCATTTTCAAATTAAAATTATTCAATTCAATCTATTTCAAATAAAGAGATTACCTTAAAATTAGTGACTAAAATATGTAATATTGTCTTAACAAGTATTTAAAATTTGTGTTCATATAATGAAATTGATGATCTATTTAACATTAAATGGCAAATCTATCAACCTAGTTTGTTAACTTTGTAGTTATGGACTATGAAATAGAATTACGCTTTCAGAAATTAAAAGCGAAATTAGAAGAGCAATTTGATGGTGGAATGGATGTACAAGCAATCTTATTTTTAATCGGTGTCGATAAATTAGGGATTGGGCATAAGAACTTTTCTAAAAATGAGAAAGTTGACCTTATTCATATTGCTGTTTGTACTTTATTAGAGCCTTACGGATATTATTCTTTTGAAGGTAGAGATGATGAAAATTGGCCTCATTTTAAATTAGAGAAACAATTACCTTTATTGTCTGATCAAGAACAACAATATTTAATAAAAGAAGCAATGCTTGATTACTTCATTGCAGAAGGTGTTTACATTGAGGATACAGTAAAAGATTAAGATTTTTTAAACATATTTAGATAGAATAACGAATGGATTTTTTAATACAAGCAGGTCAATTATTTTTAGCATTATCAATTTTAGTTTTATTACACGAATTTGGACATTTCATTCCTGCTCGTTTATTTAAAACGCGTGTTGAAAAATTTTATTTATTTTTTAATCCATGGTTTTCTTTATTCAAAAAGAAAATTGGAGATACTGAATGGGGAATAGGTTGGTTACCTTTAGGAGGTTTTGTTAAGATATCTGGAATGATTGATGAGTCTATGGACAAAGATCAAATGGCTTTGCCTGCACAGCCATGGGAGTTTAGATCTAAACCAGCTTGGCAAAGATTAATCATTATGTTGGGAGGTGTTACAGTAAACGTAATTGCTGCTTTTGTTATTTATGCATGTGTCATGTTTTATTATGGAGATGAACAATTACACCCAAATGATTTAAAAGCTGGAGTTGCTGTTTCTCCTTTTTTTGAAAAATATGGTATTGTTTCGGGAGATAATATTATTAAAATTAACGACAAAGAATTAAAAGACATTACAGATGCGAATGTTATTTTGATGTTAAGAGATGGGTATAAACTAGAAATTAAAAAAGAGAATGGATCTATAAAAACTATTCAATTACCAGAAGATATCGATATGGAATTGTTTAAGAATGGATCTTTTACTCCGTTTATGCCCAGAGTTATTGGAGCAACGATTGATAAAGTTGAAAAAGGATCTCCTGCTTATAAGGCTAAACTTAAAAAGAACGACAAAATTATAAGTGTAAATGGAAAAAAAATTGTCTATTATGATGAACTTCAAAGAGAAATTTATTTTGCAAAAGGAAAGTCTATAATATTTGAGTTCAAAAGAGGAAATAAACTGTTTGAAAAAAATATAGGTATTCAAAAATCGGGTAAATATGAAGGGAAATTAGGATTTACACCCTTATCTTTAAAAATAGTAGATAAGAAAAGTATTAAGCACGTTTCTTATACTTTTGGAACGAGTATCTCAGAAGGAATTATTAAAGGAAAAAACACCTTGTCTGATTACATTGCTCAATTCAAATTTGTTTTTACTAAAAAAGGAGCAAGTGCTGTTGGTGGTTTTGCATCAATTGGTAAAATGTTTCCTCCAGTATGGGATTGGCAAATATTTTGGCTAAACACAGCATTCATTTCTATGGCTCTTGCATTTATGAATATTCTTCCTATACCTGCTTTAGATGGTGGTCATGTAGTATTCTTGTTGTATGAAATCATAACGGGCAAAGAAGCTCCTCAAAAAGTATTAGAATATGCTCAATATGTTGGATTCTTCATTTTAATTGGTTTAATGCTATACGCCAACGGAAACGATTTATTTAAATGGTTGGGTTGGATTTGATAAAAATCGACCAGCCTTCGATACTAAATTATACGAAATGAAATTTCGTATAATTTCACTCAGTCTGGTCTTTTAGTATTTCTTATTTTTCAAGTATTTCAATCAATTTCTTTCAATCTATCTATTTGTTAATTCATTATCATCTCCCCGCGTTGGTATTCTAGAAATAATGATAATCTGATAAAAAAGCGCCAGTCTGGTCTTTTAGTATTTCTTAATTTTCAAGTATTTCGATCAATTACATTCAATCTATCTATTTGTTAATTCATTATCATCTTCCCACGTTGGTATTCTAGAAATAATGATAAACTGATAAAAAAGCGCCAGTCTGAGTGATTTTTCATTTTACGTAGTAAAATAAAAAATCGTACCGAAGACAAGCTTTTTTCTATATTTATACGTTGTATATTTGTATAGATGATTAATTTGCTACGTAATTGCATTTTCGTGATGTTTCTTTTTTGTTCATTTGCTGCATTTTCACAGGGGATTAGTTTTCGCGAACGTACTATTCTAGTAAAAAAAGATACAATTAAATTAGATTCATTAACGATTTATCCAAATTCATTTAAATTGTTTTGTGGGACAAATTTATTGACAAATACTGACTACGAATTGGATTACGCAAATGGAAATCTTATACTTTATACTCAATGTTCAGATTCAGTACATCTTTCTTATCGAGTTTTGCCAATAAATCTCAGAAAAGTCTATGGCGATAAAGATTCTACATTAATTTATTCAATTCAAAAAGGAGAAAGGGACAAATATTTAATTAAAAGTTCTGATAACCAAAGCGATATTTTTGGCGGTTCTGGATTAACAAAAGCAGGAAGTATTTCAAGAGGGATTGCTTTTGGAAATAATCAAAATTTAGCGGTTAATTCTTCTTTAAATCTTGAATTATCAGGTGACCTTTCCCCTAATTTGAAATTATTAGCTTCTGTTTCTGATAATAATTTACCTATTCAAGCTGATGGTAATACGAATAAATTACAAGAATTCGATCAAATTTTTATCCAGGTTTATAATGATAAGTTTAAATTAATTGCTGGGGATTTTTGGCTTAAAAAACCCGAAGGATATTTTATGACCTATAAAAAAAGAGCCCAAGGTTTAACGATTGAAAATACTTGGGGAAAAGATTCTACTCATGTATGGAAAACACAAGTTAGCGGTGCATTATCGAAAGGTAAATTCGCACGTCAAATAGTAGAGCAAAAAGAAGGGAATCAAGGTCCATACAGATTAGTTGGAAATGAAAATGAACCATTTATTATTGTATTAGCGGGTACTGAAAACGTCTATATTGATGGTCGATTATTAGAAAGAGGACAAGAATATGATTATGTAATCAATTATAATTCTTCGGAGGTTACGTTTACGTCAAGAAATCAAATTACAAAAGATTCAAGAATAGTGGTTGAGTTTCAATATTCTGCTCAAAATTATGCTCGTTCATTGATTCAGAATTCAACGACATATACTTCTAAAAGGTTAAAATTTTGGATAAATAGTTATTCTGAGCAAGATGCTAAAAATCAACCTTTGCAGCAATCTTTAACGAATAACCAAAAACAAATGCTTGCTGATATTGGAGATAGTTTAAAATACGCACGAAGTTCAAGTATTGATTCAATTGGATATTTAGACTATCAAGTTCTTTATAGATTAACCGATTCATTAGGATACGATTCAGTATTGGTTTTTTCAGCTAATCAAAATTTAGCCCTTTATAAAGCAGTATTTGAAAAAGTAGGAGCAGGAAAAGGAAACTATAATCAAACGACTTTTAATGCTTTAGGTAAAGTGTATACTTGGGTAGCTCCAATTGCAGGAATTCCTCAAGGAGAATTTGAACCATCTCGATTATTAGTCGCTCCGAGTAAAAAGCAGATGGTTTCAACTGGAATTTCATATCAAATAAAAAAAGGGCTAAAAATTGAGACAGAAGTTGCCTATACTAAAAATGACATTAATACTTTTTCAAGATTGGATGCGAATGATGATATTGGAAAGTCAATGCATTCCAAATTGACTGGTCTTATTCCGTTGGGAAAAAATTCAATTCAAAAATGGAAATTAGAAACGAAACTTGAAATTGAAGCTTTAGATCAATATTTTAGTCCAATAGAGCAATACAGATCTGTTGAATTTGATCGTGATTGGAATACAAGAAATAAAGGATTTAAAGGAAATCAATTGGCTTCTACAATTGGAGGAAATTTTAAACATATAAAAAAAGGGAACATCAATTTTGAAGGACAACATTTTTTAATCGGAACTGATTACCAAGGTTTACGAGCAAAAACAAATGGAAAATGGAATAGAAAAGGAATTCTTTCAATTTGGGATATAAGTTATTTAACCAGTGAAACCGTTAGTAAAAATCAATTTTTACGTCATAAAATCGATATTTCAAAAAACTTTAATGTTTTTAGATTAGGATTTAAAGATGATCATGAATTAAATCTATATAAAACTGCAGCAATACCTTTGCAATTAACTAGTTATCAGTTTTATGATTATCAATTTTATCTTTCAAATGGAGATTCATCAAAAAACAGTTACAAGCTTATTTACCGCGAAAGATATGATCAGAGGTCTGATAGTAATTTTTTAACTCCTGTGGCTCATGCAAAAACTTTTGGAGGAGAGATTAATTTGAAGAGTTTTAAAAATCAAACGTTAAATATTGTCTCTAGTTACAGAGAATTAAAAGTATTGAATCCAACTTTATTAAATCAAAAACCAGAAAACACTTTGCTTGGAAGAATTGATTATGAATTAAGAATATTGAATGGTGCTTTTTCTTGGAATAATTTTTATGAGATTGGTTCAGGTTTAGAATTGAAAAAAGAATTTTTATATATTAAAGTAAATGATGGTCAGGGTGTTTATACTTGGATCGATTACAATGGAGATGGTGTAAAAGACTTAAATGAATTTGAACTTGCTCAATATGTTGATCAAGCAAGTTATGTCCGAGTGTTTACACCCAGTAATGTGTATGTGAACACTTATTCAAATGAATTAAATCAAAGTTTTTTTTGGAGGCCTGAAAGAATCTGGTCGAATAAGAAAGGCGTAAGAAAATTTATGTCTAGAATTTCAAATCAGGCAAGAGTTAGAATAAATAGAAAAACAAATATTTTTACAGGTATTGATGCTTTTAATCCTTATTCTACAACAATTCGTGATACTAATTTGATTTCCACGACAAGTAATTTAAGGAATTCACTTTTCTTTAACCGAACTTCTTCTATTGCTGGTGGTGAATTTACAATTCAAGATGTAAGAAGTAAAACTTTATTAGCCAATGGTTTTGATTCTCGTCAAAATACATATACTGAAATGGCATTTAGATGGAACATTAAAAAAGTAATCACAATTGAAGCAACTGGACAAAAAGGGGTTAAAATGGCGGAAGCTGATTATACATCTGGAAGGAATTATGCTTTGGATTATTATTTTATCAAGCCTAGTTTTATTGTGCAGCCAACAACCACTTTTCGAGTTACCATAGATGGTCGATATTCCTATAAAAAGAATGCTGATTTATACGGAGGTGATGTTTCAATTGTTCGTGAATTAAGTTCTTCTTTTAAATACAATAAAGCTGAAAAAGGTAGTTTACAAGGAACTTTTACAGCTGTCCATATTCAATATACAGGTGTTCAAAATTCAGCTTTAGGATTTGAAATGTTAGAATCTTTAAAACCCGGTTTGAACTTTACTTGGAATATTGGTTACCAACATTCTATTTCAAAAACATTACAAATTTCTTTTCAATACAATGGTAGAAAAGCACAAACAGGGAAAATTATCCATTCAGGCGGAATGGAAGTACGGGCATTTTTTTAAAATGCGTTATTCATGTTATTGGTTTGTTGTTGAAGAGACAAGTCTCGACCTGTCTCTTCAACAACAAACCAATAACCAAAATAAAAAATCCTAACAAAAATGGCTGTTTCAAAGAAACAGCCATTTTTAAAATTTTTATAAAAATCTATTTATTTTACAATTTTTCTTGTATAGTTAGTAGAATTACTTTTCACGTTAACAATGTATTGACCAGCAGATAATCCGTTCATATCAATTTTTATTATTTGATTGTTGAATTTTTTATCTACGATCACTTTACCAGTAATGTCAGTTATAACAACTTGAGAAGTTTCATCCTTCTCTAATGAAATTGTTATTTGATCAGTGAAAGGAATTGGATATACTGAAACATTGTTACTTTCTTTTCCATTTTCAGCAATTCCCATAGTAGCTTGACTATAATAAATTTGGTCGGTAGCACTTAAGAAATTACCTACTGTTTTATTTGGACAATATAGCTGTAATGTTATCATATATACTCCTGTTGCAGCTGTTGCACCACCAATTGTTAATCCGTAAGTATTAACGACAGTTACTAAAGAATCATTGAAAACAACACCCCAAGTTACAACTACTGAATCATTTGGTAAGATATTGAATCCAACAATATAAGCAGAATCGATCATTGCAAAATTAACGATACAATCAATTATTGGATTTGTATATACACTATCAATAAGTGTAGAATCAATAAAGTTATTTGTTCCTGACATATTTACTGGTGAACCAATAATGAAATCAAATGAAACTGAAGCTCCATTATTATCAGTTACAACAACATTTTGTAAACCTGCACATAAACCAACAGCGCTCTGAGTTGTTGCTCCATTCGAATATAAGTAAGTAAACGGTTGAGCTCCTCCGTAAACAATTACTGAAGCATTTCCATCACAGAATCCATCTCCAGAAACACCTACTGGTAGTACATATCCATTAATTCCCATGTTTGCTGCAACAGTTGAGTCAATATATCCGCCAACGTAAACAGTTGAAGTCATAGAACAACCATTACCATCTACTACATAAAGTGTATAAACATCACTACATAAGTTTGTTAATGATAAAGTATTAGCACTTGTGTTTGAACCTGCACTCCAAAAAGGAGTTATAGGAGCAATTCCTCCTGATACCATTGCAGTTACTGTTCCATCACATGAAGTTGGAGAAGTAACAGGTGTTGGTATTAAAGCAACAGAAAGATTTGAATTTGCACAAGGATTAGAAGTTGAGATTGAATCAATTCCAACATAGTGAATAAAATGAAGGACACAACCTGCAGCATCTTCCATACCTAAATAATATTGACCAGCACATAATCCTGTAAAATTTGGAGTAGATACGATTGTTGTTCCGTTGTCAACAGAATATTGGTAAGGTGCTGTTCCACCATTTCCACTGATAATAATTGAGCCATTACAAGATGCTGCATTTGTAGCGTTGATACTTGAAATTATTCCAGTTAATGTTGAACCAGCACATCCCGTTGCAGTCGAATTGATTTGAACCATTCTATTCATAATTACTGTACAAGCTCCATCATGAACTGAAATTGAATACACTCCAGGGCATAAATTAATAAGATTTAAACTAGTATTTCCTAAAGTGTTACTCCATTCATACGTATATCCTGCACTAGCACCTGAAACAACTGCTGTTAATGTTCCATCACAGTTTGTCGCTGTTGTAGCATTTGTTTCATTTAATACTACTGATAAATTTGAATTAAGACATGGGATGTTTGTAGAATCAACGTTCACCATTCCATTTATAGTTACTGAACAACCTGCTTGATCTTTTACCATAAAAGCATGACCACCAACACACATGTTTGGAAAAGTATTAACATTTACAAAAGTAACTCCCATATCTCCTGAAAACATATAAGGAGCAGTTCCACCAGTAGCAATTACATGAACGATTCCATCACATGAATTTGGAGTTGTCGCATTTACTGAATTAATTGTTGCAGCTAATGTAGCACATGGGTTAGGAGTACCTAATTGAATAATAATTGTTGAATTTGATGTACATCCTTGAGCATCAGTTACTACTAAAGTATACGAATTTGCACATAGATTATTGAAAACATTTGCATTTGGATTTGTTCCTCCACTTAAAGCATAAGAATAAGGAGTTAATCCTCCACTAGCGTTTACCGTTATTGTTCCATCGCAACTTCCTACTGCAGAAATTGGAGTTGGTACAAATCCTACTTGTAAAGTTGAATTAGCACATGGATTTGCTGAACCAACAACTGTAGTGATGACAGCATTGCATCCATTTGCATCAGTAACATTTATTGTATACGTTCCATCACATAAATTAGAGAAAACTGAATTTGTTGTTGGAGTTGATCCAGGTAATGCATAAGTATAAGGTGCTAAACCTCCTGTTGGATTTGAAACGGTAATATTTCCAGTACAGCCTGCAACACTTGTTGGTGTTAATCCTGCTTGAATTACTACACCAGCACATGGATTGTTTAATGCAATTGTAAAGGGTAAAATAACATTCGTAGAGTTAAGATCTAAATAATGTAATTCATAAGAACCTGGACAAAGACTGTCAACAACTGTTCCTCCTGTTTGAAGTATTGTTGTTCCTTGGTACCAAAACCAACTAGTCCCTATTAGTGATGGATTAACTGTTGCTGTTCCATTGCAATTGGCTGATGTTGAAGAAGGTGTAAGTGCAATTATATTTTGTGCATTTACACCTATATTGGTTGCAAATAAGAGAAACAATATGAGTAAAGAAGTAGTAATTTTTTTCATAAAATTAGTTTTATTAAATAGTGTATATCCGTAGAGGTTATATACGAATTTAATGATAAAGTTATATTTATTGCCGATTAATTTAACTTTTTAATCGATAAATGAATATTTTAAAGATTTGATCGAATATTTATAAAAAGGCATTGAATATTCAGGCTATTTGAGTTTAAATGGTTGATATTGTATATTTTCAAATAATTTTGATCAACCAATCATCAATTCTGAAGTAATATAATCAGCTTTTAATTTTCCTGATTTAGTTAGAATAATAAAATTGTCTATTTTATTCATCCATCCTAGGTTCTCCATCTTTGTTATTTGGTTCCAAAAAATAGAAGATGGTTCTTGAATTGATTTTAATTGTTCAATATTAACACCAATTGCGGTTCTTAGACCTATTAATAAGATTTCATTAAATTGATTTTCAATTGTTAATATTTCTGTGTCAAACCAAACTTTGTTTTCTTCCATCCTTTTAATGTATTCTCTATTGTTCGAGACATTCCAACTTCTTGAAATGCCATTAAAGGAATGTGCTGAAGGTCCAACTCCTAAATAATGTTTTCCTTTCCAATAATTTGAATTGTGATGAGAATGAAAACCAGGAAGTGAAAAGTTAGAAATTTCATATTGTTCAATTCCTTCTTTTTCTAATTCATTCAATAAAACATCAAATTGATCGCTTTGATCGTCTTCATTCGCAGGGACGATTTTGTTTTGTTCCACCCATTTACTCAAAACGGTTTTTTGTTCAACTGTCAAACAATATGCTGAAACATGCTGTATTCCAAATTTTATTACTGTTTGAATATTTTCTTTCCATTCGTCAAGAGTAAAATTAGGCAGCCCATATATTAAATCGACACTTATATTTTCAAAGCCAGCTTTTTTAGCCAGTTTAACACAGTTTAAAGCTTCTTCTTTAGAATGTGCTCTGTTCATCCATTTTAAATCTTCTTCACGAAATGATTGTAAACCAATACTCAATCGATTGATTCCACTTTTTTTCCATTCCGTTAAACTTTCAATATTGATGTCATCAGGATTTGCTTCTAATGTAATTTCGGCCGAAGATTTTACTGAATAATTTTCTTTAATTGTCTTTAAAATAGAATTAATTTCTTTGTAGTCTAATAGACTTGGTGTGCCGCCGCCAAAATAGATCGTTTCTATTAGTTGATTTTCTAAGTAAGGTCTTTGAATTACAATTTCTTTTTGAATACAGCTAATCATTTGATTTTGATACGCATGAAAAGTTGTGCTGAAGTGAAAATCACAATAAGTACACTTTTGTTTACAAAATGGAATGTGTATATAAATCCCCGCCATGTCTACAAAAGTACACAACTGTTTTTCAAATAAATAGAAGAATTGTTAAATTTATTCGATATAATTTTGATTTATAGAATATTTGTGTAAATTGCATATATATTAATACTACTTATTATGGATTTCAACCAAAATAAAAAGACGCTAAACAGTGAACTTGAGCAGTTCTCTGGAATTTTAAATGAACTACTTCCTCGTTATAATAAACTTATTAATAAAACGAATATTAACTCTCTTGAATTAAAGGAATTGGGTGATATTGAACATTTTTTAATAGAGGTTACTGCTAAGATTTCGTCTTTAAAGGATATGTTAGATCAAAATTTATTTGGTCATTCTTTAGATTTATATTATAAATTCAAAGAAAAAGCTCTAAAAGGTGATGTAAGTGCGCAATTAAAATTAGAACGTTTGCGTAACTTTTTTGACGAGTCACTAAAAAAGGAAATTTTTGTAAGTTGGAATTAAAAAACTAGCGTCAATTTTTTTAATTTTCTCTACGTCTAATTATTATCAAATTTTCAATTAAACTTAACTACTTTATAGGTAGTAGTTATATTTTCACCAATGATTGATTCAACAAAATAAATTCCGTTTATTAATTCAGAAAGATCAATTATTACATTGTTTTTATTTTCTTTACTATTGAATTTATTCTGTAAAACAGTATGACCTTTTAAATCCATAATTCTAACTCCTGAAAGCTCTTCTTTTGAATTAATCGTTATTTTACCTTCTGTAGGATTTGGGAAGATAGTGACATCATTAATGAAAGAAAAAGTCGAATTATTTTCGGAATTACTTAATAAAGAGGTAGAAATACAAATACATGAATTCGAATTAAATAAATTTTGTTCTGTTTGACAAATTGGAATTTTCATACTTTCTTCATCCATCCATGATTCATGAGATGCAACACAAGTTAATGGATTTAAAGCAATATCACCAATAAATATTGAGCTTGGAAGCTTCGGTAAACAAGTAATTTTATTAGATCCACAAGCTAAAAACTCTAAAGAAACAGGTAGATTTGGTAATGATGTAATCTCATTAAAATTGCAATATAAAATTGTTAAAGAATTTGGCAGTGTTGGCAAATAGGTCAATCGATTCATTGCACAACTCAATTCTTCTAATGTATTTGGTAAAGAAGGTAATTGATTCAACTGATTCATACTACAGTCAAATTTTACTAGAGTTGACGGAAGTTGAGAAATTGAAGAAATGTTATTTTCTAAAACTTCAAGAACTTTTAAATTTTTAAAATACTGAATACCATCAATGTTTTGAAGTTGCATTGAATTTAAATTTAGATTTTCTTCGTTTATTATTTCTAAACAAGATATATCTAATTGATTTTCAAGCATGCATGTTGGATATCTATCATTCAAAAAAGCTGCAAAATTCCCATCACTAATTGTGACCAAATTTTGTGCGTTTCCTATGAATGAAACAAATAATCCTATGAATACTCCTTTTAACATGCTTTTAATCTGTCGATTTTAACAAACTTAGTTAAAAAGAAGCCTTGTTTTTCAATAAATTTAAAAGAACATAAACCGTTATATGTTCATATCTTTGCAATGTTTAAAACTTATCATTTTTTGATTTTGTAATAGGTTGTTTTTGTAGGTGTTTACTCTTAGTTTAAAAGGTTTTAAACAATTGGCGAATGTGTATAACTAATCTGATTTATTTTTAGTTCAATTAGTGAATTACTTATTCTCCAATTCTCAATAAAACACCATAATATAAATCTTTTCCAGTAGTAGTTTTCATCCAAAGTTCTTTCACTTCTTTTTTTGAACCGGCAAAATGTTTATTGGATAATCTACTAATGTCTTTTTTACTAATTGTTGGAGAGTATGTATTTAGAATTAAAAATCCATCTTTGTTTAATAATTCTTTTGCCCCAATCAACAAAGCTTCTAATTTGTCCTCTAATTTCCATTTTTCACCTTTTGCCCCAATTCCCCAGGCTGGAGGATCCATAATGATTCCATCGTATTTATTACCTCTTTTGATCTCTCTTTCAGCAAATTTTAAAGCGTCTTCATGAACCCATTTAATACCAGACAAATGACTATGGTCTTGATTCGTTCTAGCCCAAGATATTAATTGTTTCACAGAATCAACATGAATTGTTTCCGCTCCTCGTGCTTTCGCGACGCATGATGCTGCACCAGTATAAGCAAACAGGTTCAAAAATCTTTTGTTTTCGTTTAAATGAGAAGAAATGAAATCCCAATTTATACGCTGTTCTGGAAATAATCCAACGTGTTTGAATTTTGTTAATTCCAATTGAATTGTAATTGACTTAAATGTTATTTCCCAAGAAGTTGGAGTGTCTTTTTTTAATGTTTTCCATGAGCCAGATTGAGCACTTTTTGAAATAAATTCAAAATGAGCTATTTCATTCCATTGTGCAAATGTTAATTCTGATTTAAAATAGGCTTGAACTTCCGGACGAATTGTAATAATTGAACCCCAACGTTCTAGTTTTTTTCCTCCTCCGGCATCGATTAGTTCATAATCTTTCCAAAATTCGGTATACAAACGTTCATTTTCCATTTTTATTAGATTATAAGACTGCAAGACATTAGACCGCTTCACTCTTAGATATTAGATCGCTTCGCTTTTAGACTTATGAGCTGTGTTAATATTTATTAATCATTCTTTAAATCTTGAATCTTGTTAGAATAACAAACAATTTACATCAGTCTAATATCTATCGTCTAATGTCTAAAAAACTCCGAGCTGCAGTCTGAGTGATTTTAATTCGCGAGGCGAATAAAAATTGTACCGAAGACTAGCGGCGAGGAGTTTTTTGTCTTCCACCTGACATCTGAGCCATTCTCATCTGATTCTTTGATGGAACTCCTTGTTGCATTTGTTTCTGCATTGAATTTATTTGTTCACGCATCATTCCTGATTTGTCTAATTTTTTAGCTTCTGCTAGTAACGAAACAGATTCTGACCTTCTATTAGTTTGAGCACAAATTCCTGCAAGGTGCATTTTAGCAACTGCATTATCTTGATCTGTTCTCAATCCCATACCTAAAGCTTTTCTTAATAAAACTTCACTTTTAGAAAATCCAAGTTCTTGACTATTCAAAACTGCTTGCAAAAATAAAACATACGCGTGTTGTTTTTTTGGAAGAAATTGTGGTGCCGTGATTTTATTGATATGTTCTTTGGCTTTATCTGTATTTCCTAACCTCATTTGATTAAGTCCCATTATCATTCTTTCATTTCGGAAAAAAGATAATCCGATAATTGCCGTAACAAATATCATACAAATAGCCCAACCCCAATGGCCTGTTCCAAATAAATAAACCACATAAGATAGAGATGAGGCAGCTACTATACAGCGAATAAGAAATTTTATCATAATTTAATCAATTGTTGCAATACATTTTAATTCAATGGCTATTGGAGAAGGAAGACAATTCACTTCAACGGTTGTTCTACAAGGACAATTATCCTTGAAAAATTCAGCATATAATCGGTTGTAAGTATGAAAATCTCTTTTCATGTGAACAAGAAAAACAGTTACATCAACTAATTTATCCCAGCTTGAACCTGATTCTTCCAATATAATTCGAACATTTTCAAATACACTTCTACATTGAGCCTCAAAATCAAACTCAATAAAGTTTCCACTTTTGTCTAATTTTAATCCAGGAACTTCAGAGTCTGTAGAATCAGAACCTGCTACTCTTGGTCCAACACCTGAAAGGAATAATAAATTTCCTACTTTTCGGGCATGCGGGTATAAACCTAATGCTTTAGGAGCTTTACTTGTTGAGATGCGACTATTATCTGACATTTAGTGAATTTTTGTGCAAATATAAGTAGAGTTAAGCGATATTATTAATAATCCAGTAAAAAGTATGTGTATTTTTGTTAAAAAAACAGGAATAAATATCACTATTTAGAATAATTGAATAAATCAATTTCTTAATTTTTCATAAATATTAAATTATTTTACTTTGGTATTGTTTTTGAATCAACCTTTTGCATAATTTTGTAACATGAAGTTTAAAATATTTTTTTTGTTGATTCTTTCTCTGTTTTCACTTGGATCTTGTATTGATATTTTTGATGACTTAACGATTCACAATGATGGTACTGGGACTTTTAAATACACTATAAATCTTAGTTCTAGTAAATTAAAAATAAATTCAATTCTTGCTTTGGATAGTTTAGATGGTAAAAAAGTGCCTTCTATTCAACATATAAAAGATGAAATTACTAGGATTAAAGCCAAATTTGAAACCAAAACTGGAATTTCAAATGTTGTTATTGAATCGAACTTTATCGATTTTATATTTAAAATTAAATGTGATTTTACTGATGTTAACTCTCTTCAATCAGCTATAAAAGCAATTGTTATGGAAGAAAATTTAACAAAAAATATGAATGATTTATCACATATTTGGATTTCTTGGGACTCACAAAAATTAACAAGGGCAATACCTGAATTGACAATTAATAAAACAAAAGACTTAACTGATAACGAAATTATCCTTTTAAAACAAGGTAAATATATATCTGTTACTCGTTTTGATAGACCAATCGAAAAATTTGATAATGCGTTAGCTAAAGTTACACCTGCAAAATTGGCAATAATGTTGCAAACGGATATGTATTCTTTGATTCAAAATGCTAAATTATTGGAAAATACAATCTACCTTAGTCCTCTAAAAAACTAATTGTGATTTATATGAGTTTTTTTAGTAACTTAAAGTAATATTTAATAGCGTGTACATGTTTAATAATCATTTGTCTGTTCAAAGTAAAAATTTTATTTACTCTACCGAATTTTCTAAAAATACTACTTCTAATAAAATGAAAATTTCTATTCCAATGAAACATCTTTTTGCTTTAACTTTATTGTTATTTTGCTCTCAAATTTCTGCTCAAAATTCAGAAGATTTAATTCCTCGAGATGCTGTAACAGTATTCAGTTTGAATAACATTACTCTTTTGCAAAAAATTTCTTTGGACGAACTTGTTCAATATGAATTTATGGAAGAAGTTCAATCTGAATTATTTGATGGATCTACTTCTGGTAAAACGATAAAAGATGCAGGAATTGATTTTGATCAAAAGCTTAATGTATTTTATGGTAAAAGAGATGATCATGAGGTTTCAGGATTTACTTTTGGAATTAAAAATAAAGTACAATTATTTACTGTTTTTGATGATTTTGATAGAGTAGATACTAAAATCCCAGGAATTGAATATTACACTTCTTTGTCTAATCACTTAGTGATAAAAGGGAATATTGGTGTTTTAATGAGAGTAGAGCCTCTTGACGATAAAATAATTCGCTTTACGGATTCTATTTGGTATGCAAGGGGTAATGATTCTCCGTGGTTTAATGAATCTGAAGGAAGTATTACAGATGATTCTGGAGAAGTTTTAGAAGAAGAGGAATTTGATTCTGATTTAAATGATTCTCTTGAATTTGCGAATGGGGTAGAAACTGAATTTCCAGAAGCAACTGAAAATCCAAATCAAAAAAACTACAATGAATTAAAAGATAGTGTTTTATCTGTTTTTCAAAAACAATATTTAGATGATTTATGTACTGATTTATTTGTTAATGGAAATAACTTAAAAAAGTCAGATCCTATTTTTGCCAATCAACTTCTTCATAAAACGGAAGGAATATTTTACATGGATAATTCTAGAAATTTTAAAAAAGCACAGGATTTTTGGTACATACAATCTATATTTCCAAGTTTATTTGAAGAAATAAATGCATTGTATACGGGAAATGTAATGTTAGGAGATTTTGTTTTAAACAATAATTATATTGAATTAAAAATTGAATCTAATTACGGTCCTGAATTAGGTTCAATTTATGAGAAATTAAATGATTCTAAATTTGATAAATCTGTTTTGAAATATATACATGAATCAAGTCCTGCTCATTTTACCTATAATGTTAATTTAAGAGAAGCTTATGAACAGGCATTTAAAGTAATTATTCCAATTCTGGAAAAAGAAAAAGATGCTCGTCTTTCTAATACTCTTTTGACGGTTCAATTACTGAACGAATTTATCGATAAAGACGCGTTATTTGATACATACAAAGGAAGCATGTTTGGTACTTTTAATGGGGTTAAAAAAGTAAAAACGACTAAAATTGAATTTCAATATGATGAAAAAACTTTTGATTATACAGAATTAAAAGTTGAAGGTGAAGAAGAAATGCCTCTTTTTGCTTTTGGTATTTCGACCGACCGACCAGATATTCCAAATTTAATTCTCAAACACATTGCATCTTTAACTTCACAATGTAAAAATTATGGGAACTATTGGAAATTCGACAATGTTATTTTAGAATGTATTCCTTTATTTATAATCAATAAAAATGGATTATTAATAATAACAAATGATGAAGATTTAGCATTGAATCATTCTGATGGTTATGGTAAAGCAGCACTATCAGGTAAAGCAGCTAAGCAAATTAAATCAAGTGGTTTGATGTATAGCTATGTTGATTGGAGCAAAACGATTGAAAAATTACCTCGTGAAATTTTTACACCTTCTCAGAATGAAATTTTAGATGCAATGCATCAAAAAACAGGTATTATGGAAGTAGTTTCATCTAAGTCTACGAAAGAAAAAACTACTTTTGATGTTGTTTATAATTGTAGTGAGCAATGTGGAAACTCAAGTAAATATATTTTAGATTTGATCAACAGTATTTACGTTCTTACTAAATAGATTTATCCAATTAGATGTATAGAAAAATTTTATTTGTCTTAATATTAGCTACTTCTGTAGGAAGTTTTATTTATTTAAAACCTTATTTTGACGGCTTTAGAGATCACCCTTCTTTTGTGGATAGATTACCGAACGCTGACTTTCTTGGCCGTTGTTATATTTTAGATTTAGCAAAAGAAACGAGTGGAATGTTATTTTATAATAAAATTCCATTTCGAGATTTTTTTTCACAAGAATTTATTTTAAGTCAAGGTAAGAATTATGGGTTGAATCTTCAAAAACCGTTGTACTTTTTCGCCAATGAAAATGGAAATTGGGGTGTTTTAGTTGAAGTTACCGATAGTAGTAAAATTTTACCCGGAATTCAACGTTTAACAAAACTATTAAGTTTAACGGATACCTTAATTTATGAGCAAAAAACGTATAAATACGAAAAGGAATTAAGTTATATAACGTATGATAAAAATTGGATTTTTTTATATAAAGGGGATCAATTTACGAATAATTTAAAACAAATTCTTTTTGCAAAAAAAGGAGGTATTGAACCTTGTTGGAATGATTTCTTAAAAGAAAAGCAATTTAAAAACGAAAAATTAGTCATCTATTCGAATTGGGATAAACTAAAAGAGCAAGGTGTAAAAAAAGCAATTTTCGCTCATAATAGTGATTCGATGAGTTTTAGTTTATTGACTTATATTCAAAATGACAAGCCTTTAAATATTCGAATGAAAAAATCGGGTATTAGTTTGGCTTCAAAGGAATCTACTAGTAAATATTTAAGTCTTCACTTGGATGTTTCTAAATTAAGAAATGCACCAAATGATCCTATTTATAAATATCTTGTGAAATTTGGTAAAAAAATTAGTTTCCCTACAGTTGATTTTTTGAATGCTTGGACGGGTGATTTATCTTTTAAGCAAGGAGGATCTACTATTGTAAAAGAAACGTATGTGAAATCTGAAATGGATGATGAATTTAACTTAGTAGAAGTTAAAACGACGAAAGATGTTGTAGTTCCTGGTTTTTCTTTGCTTTTTTCGGTTAATGAAAAGGGACCCTATTTTATACGACAACTTTTACGTAAAGGGATCTTGACTCAAGAAGGAGAATCATTTCGTGTTTTAAATTCCCCTCTTTTAAATTTAAAACATCAAGGTAGCAATATTCTTTTCTATTCAGGAGCCAATGTACCAAAGTTGGATTTTAATTCATTTAATCACGGTATTTGGACAGAAAGCGGAACTAAATTAGGATTCAGTTTAGATTCTTTAAGTGTAAATGAAGTTTTTGGAACAATTCATATTCCAGTAACACGATTAATTCGTCGGAATAAGTTCTTATAAGATCAATTAGAAATTGTATCGGACTCCTATATTTCCAGTAATTCTTTTTGAAATATCATAGTAGTTAATATCATAATTTGTAAAATGGTATCTAAATTCTGATTGAATATTTACACTTATTTTTGAGTTTAATAGATATTCAATTCCCCCGCCAAATGTTGACATAAGAGTTGCATCTATCATTTTTTCTGGTTCATTTACCTGTGTATGATCTAAAACTAAATCGCCTGTATTATTGTATCCTTTAGCAGTAACATTAGATTTTCGAAAGAATGTCGGGTATATTCCTCCAATTAAATAGATGTTTAATTTCTTTTTTTGTGAAAGGAAATAATTAAATTTGATTGGTATATCAAGAAACAGATTATGATAGGAAAAAATATAATTATATCCCTGACTATTTTGAGGATCTGAATCTATATTGAATCCAGTAAATTCCATTTTAGCTACATTTTTTGTGAATTGTAACCCAACATCAAATCTAAATTTATTTTTTATTCTTATTGTCCTATTTATCCCTATACATGATCCCGCTAAGCTCCCCTCCTCTGGTTTATTTATTCCTTTTTCATAGGTATAAATAAGACCTATTTGATTTTTCGATTTTATTTTCTCTTGTGAATCTGTTTGAGAAAAAGATGTTAGATTTAGTGAAAGTATGATTAGGCTTGATATAATTTTCATTTTATATTTTGTTTTTTAAGATAAATATTTCACTCCAAAGGAAAATACAGCTTATTCCCCGTTTCAATCTCTTGTACAAATTTACCACGAATAACTTCTTGAACAGACTTATTTTCAATTTTACTTTCTAGCCAAGAAATTAAATCTAAATATAAGAAAGGTCTTTTTTCGTAGGGAAGAAGAGATAATTTAACCAATTTCGCGTGTAATATTTTAAAGGCTTTTCCTAATTCATTTCTTGTCATAGGAAGCAGACGTAAGAAATTTAGAATCTCTTTTTGTACACC
>CANJKA010000056.1 GCA_947474675.1 Flavobacteriales bacterium | reverse complement strand
CATATGTAGATATCAGTATATATGATACTAATATATATATCTAACCTATATATGCCTTAATTTATAAATTTATAAATCAAGTGTTATATATATAGATATGATATTAGATATATATATTACATATATTAGATACATATATTAGCATTATAGATATATATATCACATATATAATCTTCATTAAAAATTATATTCTTCTTAATAAAATGACATTTAAACTGGAGAAAATTATAAAATCTCCTCTTGTAACTAAAAAATATAGAGCTATCTTTTCGGATGAAACTCATACTGACTTTGGAGCAAAAGGGTATGAAGATTATACTATCCACAATGATTATGAAAGAAAAAAAAGATATCTATTAAGACACAAATCAAATGAAGATTGGAATAATCCAAAATCTGCCGGTAGTTTAAGCCGTTTTATCCTATGGAATAAAAAAACTTTATCTGAAAGCATATTTGACTATAAAAAAAGATTTAATTTATAATTTATTCTTCATTATCATCAACAATTTTGTCAATCATCATGTACTGCTTATGCATATCAGCTGAATGTAAATACCTCAAAGCATCTTTTTCATCTTGATCTATCGAATGTGGCTTCTTATAATAATCACTGATCTGTATCTTTCTAATCAGATTAATGTTTAATCTTTTCCCAAGTATCTTCTGAGTTATGTTTCCAAGGAAATCAATAAAGTTACTTTGTTTAAATGGTTGATCATCTTTTGTAACAATCAAATAATCTCCGTTCTGTTTGTTAAATCTTGAAATGTATTCTTTCATCAGTTGCTTTGGCCTTTCAAGAAGTGGGAATTTAACTTTTCCATATGTTGACCTTGATTTGTAATGGTTCATTATGATTTCAACTGGTGTTCGGTTCTTGTCAACAACGATATAGTTGAAATCATCTGACATATCCTTTGGTTTCTTCTTATCAGATACAAACTTCATCGTTATAAGATTATTCCGAGGCACAAATGAGTTTTGGAAATATAAAGACAAAATCATCTTATAAACAAGGTCCTCGTCATCTTTTGGTTTAAAATCATTTATCTTTTGTAAAACTTCTTGATAATCTATAAAATTATCATTATCTTTTTCTGAACCTTTGTTTTGCTTTCGAATATTTGTTTCTGTGTCTTTGAAAGAAGACATGCATTTAGAATATTTTTCTATTATCATCGGATCTGTTTTGAGTTGTTTTAATATTTTTACTACAGGACTACAATAATCTTTTTTTGAACTGATATTCGACTCGGATAACATATTGATTACTTTATCTGCATCTTTGATTAACCATTGAAAATCACCATCAAAACCATGTTTCAATACAAGTGTTGCTAACTTATTTAGCTTGTGAATATAGTTTGCAATTGATACTTTTGACAGGGGTTTATCACCTCTTCCTCCCATCTGTTCAAAGAGAAGGCGAAGTTCGTTTAGTTTTTCTGGATGTTGTTTGAACTGTTCTTTCGATAGTTTTGTTTTATATACTGCTGACATTTTATATATATACAGATATTATAAAATTTTTTTTTATATATAAGAAGTTGAATATTTTTTTAAGGTGCTTGAATTTCATTCACCATAATACTATAATAGTCGTCTGTATCAACTGATATGACGCTTAATCCAGCAACTGTAGTTACTTCAATTTTGTAAGATAGTGTATAAACATCCGGCATAGTGAAATTGAATTGTAAAGGAATATGCTGATGTGTAGTCCCTGTTATCGTTTGTCGGAAAGACTGAATTTCTGTACTTGTATCTGTATTGATTAGTTTAAACAAAGCTACTTGTGGTCCTATTGTAAAACTAAAATTTGAGTTGAAATTAATAACAGTATTTAAATTCGGTATAATTCCTGCTTGATTAGATACTTCAAAAAGAGTTATTGTTGATCCAGATAAAGGTGCTGTATAATTTTTCGTTTCATAAAATACATTAAAGAAAGAACTCGGACCGCCTATTGCAGTTAATTTTAAACCAGAGACACCGTCTGTCGTTAGGACCTCATTAACACTACCGGATGTGCTACTCCCTCCTATAATTAAATAAGGAGCATCAAGGGTAGTTGTTGATAATCTACTCTCACCCGTAGTTAATACGTTCATTCCAATTAAAGTAGCATTTATTGGGTATGATGTAAGCCCAGCACTGTTATTTATAAACACCTGTTGATTAGAAAACTGAGAGAGAGTTATACTTGCCCCACCGAAATTACAATTTATAAAAAACAAGACACCAGCAAAGGTATTAGCAACTGTAATAGAACAGTAATTATCAAACTCACAGTTTTCAAGTGTCATAAATTTACCAGCATCAAAACCACTTATAGTTAATGTATTTGTAGATATAGATGTTCCTTGAAAAGCACATTTTTGAAGGTAGTGTCTTCCTCTACCATTAATTGAATTACCTGTGCCTTCAAATTGTATAGATGATAATCTTATAGTTTCACTTGTTCCAGTAATTTCTAAACCATTAAGCACTTCACAAATAGTATTACCGACATTTGGAGCGATAATACCGATATTGGATTTATTGTTAATAACCATTCTTTCGCCATAGCTACCTGAACTACAATAAACAACATCCCCTTGTGTTGCTAAATCTATTTGACTTTGAATTGAAACTAAATTATCGTTTGCAAATAAACTATTGCTAACTAATTGAATAGCCGAATTTCCGACTGTTGATAGTGTATTATCTGTGTCGTTTAATCCTGCTCCAATAGTATATAAATTTGTTACTGTTACAGGTATAACTCCGTTGGAAAAATTAACCTGATTAATTGGGACATCTTGAATTGATACTGAATTTATAAATCCTGACATTATTTATTATAATACAATATATTTTATTATAATATAAATTTGTTTTATTGACAAGCAGACACGTTAAAAATTATAGTTGCAGCCGTATCACTTTTGAACCCTACCCATTTAGCCGATGAAACCCAGTCTCGAGAAAATTGCTGTCCTTCTGTTGTAAGATTAATAACTCCTAAACTGCTGTCAAAAAAAGTTATTCCGTCTAACGAATAGCATATAGTTATATTGCAAGGCGTAGTCCCACCGCCAGTTAAAGTAGTTACCTCTCCGAAGACACATATTTGTTTACAGCCAACATTTACTAATTCAAACGGATATGTTACTGATGGGTCTGCCGGTTGATCTATTAATCCATCTGCTGAATTCGTTTGGAGTCTACCTGAAAAGACATTCAAACTGTATACAGCATCTTGTGCTAATATACCAGAAGCAAGTTGCGGTGTTCCACTTACATCTAAAACCAATTGAGACTGAACTGGTGTACTTAAGGGATTTGAAATATTAGAATTCAGAGCACCCATCGTATCAGTCAAAGCTGTTCCGTTAGATGCATTTATATTTACATTAAGATTACTCGTACCGTCAGTCAAACTAACAGCTCCAAGATATAATCCTCCAGACATTTATTATAGGTATTATAATATTTTTTTATTTTACCAAATTTATATTTATGCATAAATAGCACTTGCCGTTATTATCGCTGCGTCGCTTGACTTTAACCGAATAGAATAGAAGGGACAAGTTAAACTATACCCGAAATTACCATTTGCAATAATAACACTTTGTGTATCATAGAAATTTGACCCGTCAGCTGATATCTGTAGCGTGATGGTTGTTTGTGCTGATGTATTACCAAATACGCTCAAACTTCGAGTAGGATGAGTTCCAGATGATATAATAGAACTTAAACCTGTTGCTAGAACACTTGAAGCATTCCAAAAAAAAGCAGTTTCTTTCATATTCAATGTTGTACTTATTGCTGTAACACTACTATTCAAAGCAAGACCAGCTGATTGACTAACGATATTAACGTTAGAACTTGCTCCACTTGAGGATACTTGACTTATGCTATATACAACTGTGAAGTTTAGGATTGTTTGTACAGTAGAAGATTTGTTTCTTACTGTGAAATACACGAAGGGATTGGCGAGCGTAAGATACTCTTCGAGTTGAACGTTTGCTGTTGCTTGGTAAACAGTAGAAGATGTGTTTTTTTTATTTTGGGACTGGTACGCGATGATTTCGCAATTCTGATCTGATATCAAAGATATTTTTGCCGTAGAGTAAAGGGAAACGGCATCATAGGTACCAAGATATGTCTTGTTACTCCCTAAAGCAACAAAGGTTTGGCTATTATTACTTTCCATGTTTTATTAATAGTAATATTTTTTAATTTTATAAAGTATATTTTTTTATTGGTATATATAAAAATGAACGATGATAAATCAGTTACCAAACAACTTTACAAAAAGTTTTTAGAGCAGAGAGAAGCGCTAAAAAAAATATATCATCCTGTCTTCGATGAATACGAGCAAAAACGGTTACAATTTAATGAAAACCAAAACGAACGCAATAAAAAATACAAAGAAGTTCAAGGTGAAGCTTTTTTAGAGAAAAAGAGGGAAATTAACCGTGAAGCTTATGCTCGTAGAAAAGCAAGAGAAAATGAGGCAAAGAAGGCTAATTCTGAACTTCTTAATCAGATGATACAAAATAATAATTCTATGAAAGGGAAACGTGGAAGAAAACCGAAAGTTGTTCAATCTCAAACTACAGATAAACCAAAGGGAAACCTTTCTGAAAAACCTTTTGAAAAAGATGAAACTACTGATGAAACTACTGATGAAACTACTGATGAAACTACTGATGAAACTACTGATGAATGTGAAAGCATATCTGAAAGCATAGTACCTATTGTTAGAAAGAAGAAATTCTATGTTTAATATTGTAAGTGACAATAGAAAACAAATTTTGAAAGTTTACATTTCCTTCTTATGTTTAGCCCACATTTGTCCGAGGACTTTGAACCGATCTTTTAGTGGTAAATTTTTAACCTTATCATAATTCTGTTTTACAAACTCAGTGTATTTCATCATTTTATTATACAGAAGAAATTAAAAAATGTTATATTTTTGTAACATTTTTTAATTATTAAGAAATCTTATAAGCATTCTTATAAGCATTCTTATAAGCATTCTCAAGCCGAACTCAACACGCCTCCTTTCTTACCCTTTTTTTTCATCTTCAAACCTGACCCATCTGCAAGATATCCCAACACTTTCTGGCCAATATCAGACCCGAGTGCTCTATGAGCTGCCATCAATCCCTTTGCTCCCATCCCGAACACTTTTTTCACGTTGCCGAAGAGACCGGCACCTGTGGCTTCACCAGTGACAACATTTGTAGGTACTTTATCGAAAGAACCAAGTGCCTTGGAAACTTGGCTCTGAGAAAGAGAACCCAAATTGAAGAGGCAATCTGACGGAGACACATTACAACTGCCCTCATACATGACCACGATGATACTCTCGACAGTTTGTGCGCCACTTGGTAAACCAGCATATGTAAGAGATTGTGCATTAAGAGTAAAATTAATTTGCAGATTATTATTTGAAGAAGTTCCTAATTGCCCAGGAAAGACATCTCCTTGTGCTTCGCTCAACCCAAAATCGGCCGGAGTAAAAATAAATAGACATTGTCCACCGTAAAGCCATTCGGAAAAAGTACAATTTAGGCCGTTCTTTTTTGAGATGCGATACAAAGTTTCAAGAGATGCGGAACTGAAGAGCTGCCTCGTACCAATTTGAATCGACATTTGACCTGCACCAGTTGAGGGATCGCCAAAAGATAAAAACGTATCAGTAGATGAAGTTGTAAGGCCAGCAGCAGTCGAATATCTGCTTGCCAGAGGAAGTCGAACTCCGAAAATTATTTTACGAGGTTGATTAGTGAGTCGAACCTGATCGGTAGGAATACCAATGCTACCATTTGCCGGTATAGTAATATTATAAGATTTCGGGAAGTAGTTGATCCCAGTATAATCTAACACTTGAACACGTGGTATCTTTATGCTTTCCAACTGCATGTATGTAAGTTGAATTCGAGGACTGGTTATTAAGAGACTGGGAGTGGTGAAAGGGACATTGGAATAGAGCATTGATAAAAGATTTGCCATAGTGAAAGTGATAGACATCGTGTTTACATTCGCAAGAGCTACTTCGTTATCCTCCATAGGAGTAAACGGAGACACAACAATCGGTTCAGATATAAGGAAATTCCAAGTTGAAGTAGTACCATCATCAGTGTACGAAATTGGTTTAAATGATCCACGAGTTGCGTGAAGAGAGTTTTCAAACTTTGACATGACTTGATTTGAAACAGTATTGCAAGCAAGGATTGATGGGAGAGATACTTTTACGAGTTTACTTACTGGGAATGCAGCATCAGCATATGTATAAACGAATTGCCCAACCGTAACTCCGTTACATGTGACGGGCAAAGGAGATGCAGCTCTTGTTGCAGCTCCATCAGCCAATAGAGTGATGATAACGGCTACACCAGCGTAGGTTAAAACATTCCCAGAACCATCCACAAGCGGGACTGGCCCAACCGCAAACGCTGCTGGGAATTTAACATAGGCAACCTGAGTTATATCATTCGTAAGAACAGCTCTATCATCTGGTAAACTGGGACATTCAGTTCCTTGGTTCATTAACTTCTTCTTATCCAATGTCCTAAGAAGAGACCCAAAAATTTGTTGTTGTGAAACTCCAGTGCTTTGCCCATTGATTTGAACCGTGATTGTGGAAGCACTGGCTTGAAGGGGGAATGAATTTAAAACAGCGTGCTGTTCGTAACTTGCGTCATAGTTTACTTGGGGTAATTTAATACATTTTTCATCAGTTTGGGCAGAGGGAGCCGAAACAGCAAGATTATAAAGTACACGAACGTCACGAGACAAAACTGTATTTGATACAGACGGGGTGATAATTTGAGAAAAGACGATTTGGCTTTCAAAACCGTTTGAACCGTCACTTGAAGTGAGATTGTATTGCACATTGCCAGGGATGAGTTCAACGTGTTTGGCATATTCATGAGATACATTTATACGAGGGTCGATCGTTGGATCGATTTCGGTAATAGCTTCCATTTTTTATTATACAGGAGAAGATTATTTTTTTTTCGATAAAAAAATAAGTAAGTGTTTTTTATAAGTAATCAGTTTCGTTAATCCTTCTTCACGAAGGCTGTTATAAATGTCCAAGAGCTATGTGGTGGGAGTTGAACTATGTATTGATTACCATCTTGTGTTTCATAATTTAAGCGAAAAGTCAAGTTCACTATTGGTCCGTTTGATGACAGACGATAAGGTCTGTAGAAACTCGGCTGAAAATATAGGATTTGGCCGTAGTTCCCAGCATAGAAAGTGTCAATTGGAATGTCAATCGTAGCTATATTTCTATTCTGAATATTATTGCCTTGAAAACTGTTACTCACAAAAATTGTATCAGACACTAGAACTAAAGCGTTAAGCGTATTTAATAACATTAGACTCCTTACAGTCTGTGTTAAACTCTGAGAATTCAGAGGTAAAATGAGAGTTCCATTTAGATTATTAAAGTAAACATATTGGAGTAGACTTTCACTAAACACAAGTGAATTGCCTTGATTTATTTCTGTAAGTAATGCTGGATAAGTCAAAGTCAAATAACCTTGGTTATAATCATAACTTATTTGTGGAGCTGTTAAATAAGTTCCTCCGAGATTTTGAAGCCGTGCATATGCTTCTAGAAAAGCTACATTTATAGCTGCAATGATTGGTTCATAAGTGTAAACAGGAAACGGTCCAGTATCTAGATCGTCTGAGTTCTTACTCCACATACTTCCTACCTGTAATGTGGTTTGAAAATTCTGTGTAAAGTTGTTAGCGTTTAGACTAACAAGATTATTCGGAGCATTTGATTTTGATACAAGAAATTCATTTGTTACAGCGTTTCTTGCAATGCTTAAAACTTTATTACCAGCAACATATTGTCCTTGTGCAGATTGATCTGTGGTTGAGAAGTTATAAACAAGAGCATTATCGACTGAATTTAAAATAGTATTTATAGTACCCCAAGTTCCTGAAATATTCACATCGACGGTTATATTTCCTAAGGTATTAGTAGCTGGATTATATACTGATTTATAAACTAACTTATCTGCTGTTTGGATTACGTATATTGTATTGGGAGATGATTTACTGCAAGCAACACAGTCGATAGCTGTAGCGGGAGGGTCTGTGGTTATCAAGTTTAAGTCGTAAGTTTTATTGATATCCTGAAAAACATAGAAGAAGTTTCCTATCGATGTATTGGCTTGTGAGGGAATTGTAATTTGAGATGTTAAAACGTTTCCAGTACCATTATAAACTTCCATAAAATTATTTAAAATTAAAAAGCTTATCTCGTCTAAAGTTTCGTTTGCTGATAAAGAATTTCTTTGTAAACTAGGATCAAACGCAGTAATACCATATTGTTCCAATTCCAAAGAACTTGTTATTGCTGACCAGCTACCATTTGGAATTAATTTACATACAGCATATTCACCAGCAGATACAGCTGATTGAGATACTGTATAGATTACATT
Source organism: Flavobacteriales bacterium (assembly GCA_947474675.1). Classification (GTDB taxonomy): domain Bacteria; phylum Bacteroidota; class Bacteroidia; order Flavobacteriales_D; family Crocinitomicaceae; genus CAIUKX01. The sequence continues at coordinate 15,304 of CANJKA010000056.1, read as the reverse complement.
ATTACACGCCGTAATACTGTATTGGTTTAGGGTTGAACCGATTGGATTGTTGATATTTGCTATAAGAATAGGAGCGAACGGATTTGATACATCGTAAGTAAATATTTGAGTTAGTGATACGATTGCGAGGTAATTTCCATATCCAATACATCTCGCTTGAATAGGGGCATTATACGCTATTCTTACCGGTAGAATAAAACTGGTGACCAAAGTCACATTACCAGCCGTCAACGCTTCTTCAAAAATAAATATTTGGTCACCAGTTTGAAAATCACCAATCATACAATAATATCCTGAACCGAGTTGTGCTAGTTGGAGATTGGTATAAGGTGCTGATGCTCCTTGGGCTGATATAATACCGTAATCAGATACGGTATAGGTAGTTGTATTGAATTTTGTGATATAGATGGCGTTTGGAGGCACAGGGCTAGCACCCTCTAGCATGCTTGATAGAAGATAGCAATCATTATTAGCAGTTGATTTGTAAGCACCCCAGTTTTCTAATGCTCCTCCAACATTGTTTACGGCTGTTGTTAGATAGGTAGCATTCTGTGTTAGCATAGCGCTATCTGTATTCCAAGACGAACCCATAGCATAAAAAGTTGTGTTATTTCCGACTGATATTCCATCGATTAAACATTGTTTAGGGTATATTCCAGCACTACTTCTATAAAGGTTGTTATCACTCCCACAGTAAATGACTTTACTATTATTATTTTGTATATCAAAATTCAAAGGAGCTACAACTCCAACATTAGGAGAAAAATCTGACTGAAACTGAAAGTATGTGTTGGCGTTCAAATTGTCTAATCCCAAACCGAAAAGAGTATTTTGTGTAGTGTTGTATCCATTTGCTATCAAATGCCCATTCAATTCAACACAGTTTGCATTCTGTTGAACGTTAATATTAGATGGCGTTCCTGTTGGTGGAAGACAAGGTTGGAATTTATAAGTTGCTAGATCACCATCTCCGATCCCATATCCAACTCCTTGTGTATTTTGTTGGTCTACAATTAAAGCCATTTTACTCAGCCCAGACCAACTTCCTGATACCCATATAGTATTATCAACCATATTCACCGTCGATGTTCCACCAAGAGGAATTCCAACAAACGACTCTGCTATTATATTATCATCTGTAAGACAGAATCTACGAGCAGAAGATATAATTTGACTCGCTTTCCCGATTTGAGAAATTAGAGGTTCGTTGTAATCTGCTTGTGGTGTTAAACCGTCATTGTAGAGCGTAATATCATTTTGGTTATATCCTATGATTATTAACCCATCTGACGCTACTGTAACGATATTCGTAAGAGGATTTCCTGCAAAGTTTGTTGTGATTGAAGATGACAATGTTAAATCTACATTATCAAGGGAATTGACGTTGGTGTAAACATCAACTTTAGTATCAGTTGCAATAAATACAGTTTGGTTGATATCAATAGCGATACACTTAATAACATCATAATCAGTTGTGATTAATAATTGACCTTCAGTATCGAATACCCTAAACTTGTTAGCATTACCGTTTAAATTGTGAGCACAGCTACAATAAATATTACCATAATCATCTACGAACATCTGAACTATGAATGGAATGAGTGTTAAAGTTTTAATAAGGGAAGTTGTACCTGTTATATTATTATAAGAAAATTGTTTTAATTGAGCATCTGCTTGATTGGAAGCATCAAAAAGGAAATTACCAAGTTTTGCATTAATTTGGCGGACGAATGCTGAGCCCGAAAGAAGTTGTCCATTTACTGTTTCATTTATAGTTACTTCCCATGATTTAAGTGGTATAATATTTGTATTTTGTCCTCCGATAGGAATGGAAGAAAGGTTAATTTTCATTTTTGATAGTGCTATCTGATAATCATCTGCTTTCTGTACCAATGGATACAAAAGTTGGTTATTGATATAACAGTCAACCGAGTCTTCTGTCGAATTATATTGAAAACCACTATAGTATGTTGTGGTCTTATTCAATAGATCAGTCATTTTTATTTATAGAAGATATTTTTATAAAAAACTTATAAAAATATTTTCATATGAAAATTTATATCAATAAACGATAGCTTGATGCTCCCCTAGAGTGTATCTTGGTATTGTTTTTTTAACCAGTGCCCATCGGCTTTTGATATTCATTATTTGATCTATTTCGTTATCACTGAAACCACAATAGGTTTTTAACAATACTCGGACATCCCGTGGATTTGATCTTGGAAACACAAGCATATATGTACTCTCACGAATAGCAACTTTAGTTTTTACACCAGCAAGAGGATTATGAGATACAACATAACAGGAAATCGAATTATGCCTTCCTCTTTCCATAATTTTGTCTAACAATTCTTGATACAGTGGAAGAAGATCTTTACGAGCTGTTTGATAATCATCAAATATACAGATGCTCCCAGCTACAATATCTTCGAACTCAAATTCCTTCTCATTTTCCCTTTCGAAATCAACGAAATCAAGATGTATCAATTTCTTGATTTTTGATAAAGATTGATCTTCTTCAATGGGACTAAAGAGAAAAACGAACCCATCTCCTTTTGGAGGATTAGTTAATATTAAATTCTGTATCATCGTTGATTTCCCAGATCCAGAAAGACCAGATACAAACACTCTAACGGATTGTTCTGGGAAACAAGGCATAACTGTCTCATCTTTTCCAAAGTCAAGATAATGTTTTGTTGAATTATCAGCATATCTTTTTGTCTCGTTATAAATGCGTGATAATTTGCCTTCAACTTCCTTTTCATCATCATTATAAGATTTTGTGAGTTGTTCAACATCGTTAAAAGATAATTTTTTATTCAACTCAAGTTTCTTTTTGAATATTTGAACGAGATTGTCTTTCGTTGTAAAAATATTTGGAGATTTTTCTCCGTCCTCATCATCTTCCAGATATAATTTTCTAATCCGTGGTTTATGCGTTCCGTCTTCATTCAAATGAAGATTTGCAATATGAATTCCTTTTTGTAATGAAAGCATTTTATTATAGAAAAGAAATATTTGTTTGTATAATAAATGAATTCATTTCAATTTGTATTGTTTCTCGAAGAGTATCTTGCAAAGAAAGACATTAAAATAAGACAAAAAGAAGACGTTACAATAAGACATTAAAAAACCCCCCGAACAATCCTCCTGCTTTTAATCAGTTCTGGACAAAACCATCTCTCAACTACATTTCTGACTGCTTCTTCTGTTACATTCTTACATGAAAAAATATTGAGATAACCGTTTCTCGATTCATCGCACAAATGAGCACATATATTTGAAGTAGTAATCAACTGGCTATACGTAAAGCCGGCTTTATCATCTTCCCCAAAGTGAACTATCTCAGCGTTTCCCCACGCCTTCATTCCTACTGAATTTACAAGATCTTCCCCAAAACATTTAATTGCATTATATGATTTTACATTCGAGTTACCATTTTTCCAATCTAAAATGACTTCAACACCCCACGAGTTTGGAGGTAAACATAATTCACTTTCTTGCATATTTTATATATTGCAAATATATTTTATTTTTTATATTTTGTATTATAAAAAATGTTATGGAAGGACTTTGTGAAAGAAAATTACAGTAAAGTAAAGCATCTTCCAAATTTACAAAGGTTAAAGAAGCTGTCAGAAATGCATAAGAAAGCACATATGAAATCAGTTAAGAAATCAGATATAAAATTAGTTAAGAAAGGTGGTGCGTTAAGAGGTGGTTTGATGGAAGGTGATATTCCTGAGTTAGACGCTCAAGGTGCTCCAAAATCAGTTGAAGAATTGATTAAACCTGTTAAGATGCCTTCTCAGATGACTCAAAATATTCAACCCTCTGCTACTCAAATTCAAGAAGCTCAGGATTTACAAGCAAAGAACCCGTGGGCTCCTTATAAAGTTCCATACAATTTTCAAGAAGGTTATCCTGTGTATTTCTTTCAACACCCAAATAAATGGTCAGCGAACCCAAACGAAGTTTTACTTTATTCTACTTTGGATAGATTTATGGAAAGTGATATTTACGCTAAGTTGAAAGATAAATTGACAAAGATTGCTGGAAAATATAGCGGATATAGTGGAGGAAATAGAGATGGGACTATATTACCTTTCAAAAAGTTTAGAGTGATTTTTAGAAGTAAATCTCCTGATGATAGATCGGAATACGTCTATGATGCGGTAGATAAAGATGATTATTTAAGTGTGTTAGATATGGCTAAGGATAGTAATTTTATAATTCCAGTTGAACTTGCAAGTAAAGCATTTATGGATAGCAACGCAAAGCAAGAAGTAGCTGAAGCACAAAATGCTAAGGACGTTTGGAAGCTAGGTTTTCAAGAAGCAAATAAACAGTGGAAACAAAATATCCAAGATGCTAGTGCCCAAGCTGAAGCACAAAAGAATTACTTTTTTGCAAAGAAACGAGACGAAGAAGAACGAAGCGGAGATGGTGTCCCGAGTTGGCTATCAACAGCAGGGAGTGTGGCTCTTGATGTTGGTAAACTTTTGCTATAAACTTTTTCTATAACTTCTTGAAAAAGATATTACCAAGATACTTATCAGCGTGTTGAAAAATAAATTTATGATGGATTGTTTCTGCATTATTAACTCCTTTATTTGGATTTAATAATTGCCACTTAATACACGCATTTAGACTTGCTGCAACTTGAATGACTGTTGGTCCTGATTTAAATCCCATCTTTCTCACTTGGTCTATACTAAGAACAGTTCCAGCCCAAAATCGATCTCCATTTTTAAAGTGAAGTAGTATCCCTACTGAGTCCCAACCATTTGTTTCAATTTCGTTTCCCATTACAACGTGTTCATCTTGTAACATTTGATAATCATTCTCCCTCATAAAATCTAACCCATTTATCGCTTCTTCTGACATCCTATACACATAAAAGATCGTTGGTGCATCATTATCATAAGTGAAAAATTCTGATAGGGTTATCGTTTCTGCGTGTGGTATGAGATATCCTTCATATTGAAACGGATTTCCTTCAAAATCTAAACAAGTTGATTCATGTTTCATATCCATCCCTCTTTTATTTAGGAAACGAATATGAGATGGTTTTTCTGTTGGAGCTATTAGATTATGCCTTTGTTTTATTAATTTTTCTTTGTCTTCATTCGACAGTGACATCATAACGTTATCTAATGCCTCTTCCATCAAACCCACAGCACTCCAATCATTTACAAATTTATTCGGGGTTGATTTAACTTTAAATTTCTGTGTATCATATTCTGTGATAAGTATTTTATTTAATCCTAACAGATGTCCTGCCTTTGCATAATCACCTTTCATATCATCAATATCAATCCCTTTTTCTTTTGCTACTATCCGAAGGGCTTTCTTTACAAATTGATTAACCAGAAATGGGTTCATTCCACACGATATCACTCTTGTGGTTTTATCATCTTTCAAAAGCTTTATCGCCATCTCATTTTGATGAAAGAGATTATCCTTTTCAAATTGGCTGTACTTTGTAATTTTATTAACAGGAATTGCTGTATGATCATCATATTGCTCGAGAGATGTATCGATGTACAGAGACCCACATTCTTTTGCTTTCTTGAGTATCATTACACTATCAACATTCACACTGACATTGATGATTAAAGTTTCTTTATCACAAAGTGTAAGCAACTCATCACAATTTTCTTTTGTCAGAGCAATATTCAGGAAGAAATGCTTATAACCCCCTTTACCAAGCGTTTCTAAGATTTCTTTGCCTTTATTTTTCGGTTCTATTATAATAAACTTTGATATTTTGTAAAGCTTTTCTTTAATGAATATTTCAGATAATCCATACGCTACGGCTCCAAAGCCGATAATGTAGATAATCTTTGGTGCTTTCATATTATTTATTATTTATAAGATTATAAAAAATAAAAAAATTTACAACTTTTTCCAGTCAATGCGTTTCCCCTTCGTTTTAATCTGAATTGCTTTCTCTATTTGTTTTTTTGTCAAGTCTTTTGCCAGTGGTTTTGGAGTCTTTTCACTGACTTTTTTGGATGGTCTACAAACAGTCGGTTCTTTCTGTAAATATTCTTATAAGAATTCTTATAAAATTTTTACAGAATGAATTCCGACTATTTCTCTACACATTGGACATAGCAATTCACACCTCAAAGATGATTGTCCAATGAGACTTTTAAAACATGTTTGATGGAAAATATGACCACAAGTTTTTAAAACATTCCAGACCGATACTGTTTCTTCTTTGTCAAGGCATATCGAACAGATATCCTCTGTAAAAGTACATGTTTTCAGGTTACAATAATCACATAAGTTTTTTCCAGCTGGAAGCATTCGGCAGAGACAAGATGAACATACTTCAATTTTTCTACAGTTGAAGTATGATAATTGCCTTAATAAATCGGTTGATATTTCATCGATATGAAAATGATCAACCGCATGGTCAAAAAAATTGAATGATGATGCTATTTCTACATTTATAAAATTACGGTCGCGCGATCTGATTTCCATAGATAAATTAGCACTTCCTTCCTCTATATCCTCATCTTTTTTATACAATAATACAGCAAAATCATTTATGAATTTTCCATTAATCAGTTCACCGAAATCATCACTCAAACTTTCCACAAAAGGTGAAGAAAAATCAGTTCCATCCTCTAGCAGTAATCGAATAATCTTTTTCAACCGATCAGCGTCTTCGACGAGACCAAGGTCCATTATATTGAATGTCATTTTATATAAAGAAAGATTTTTTTAAATGATAATTTAAAAAAATAATTAAAAAATTAGAGTAACTTTTTTCTCGGTTGATATCTCAACTTAGCATTAAGACGATTTCTCTCCAAATATTCTTCCTTTGACATTGTCTTCTTTGGTCCAGATTTAAGATGTTCAAACTTGTTATGATAACTACAAAGGAACCGCAGTTTAGCTTTTTCAAGATGATAATCTTCAAATGAAATTTTAGATGAAATTTTAGATGAAATTTTAGATGAAATTTTAGATGAAATTTTAGATGAAATTTTAGATGAATCCAAAGCCAAATAATCATCTACTAAACTGGAAAAAGGATAAATATGATCTACTTCAATATCCTCTTTGGAATCACAGAGTTTACACTTTATTTCAGATGCTTCAAATTGACTTCTATAATTTTGTATCTGATCATTCACCTTCTCTCTAAAATCTTTACATATTTTAAAACGATCTGTGTGTGCTTTACCAACTATACACTGTGATATGCTGAACGGAATCCATGTTTTCAAAATACTATCATAATATTGTATCTCGAATGCACAAAACTTGTTTGTTAAGATTTGAAAATCAGTAATCACATTGTCTATAAAATCTTTTTCAAAATCTACACGCTGTCTTAAAAGATTTTTTAAGATAATCTTATCATCATTTGTTAAAAATTCTTGTCTTTTCCATTTGCCTTGAAAACATTCTTTAAAATATTCAGTTGCTTTAGTTTTGCTTTTAAATTGCTTCTCACCAATCGTGAAAATCATTTTACTTTTATTAACAAAAAGTTTTTTTTAAATCGTTATTTAAAAAAAAGAAGAAATCACGGATTTTAGAAGAAATCACGGAGAAATCACGGATGCATTTTGAGATTTTGTCTTAAATGTCAGTTACTAATCACATAATCACACTAATCACTCTTTTTCTAATAATAATAATAATAATAAGAATATACAGAATGCTGGAATGCTGGAATGCTGTCATCGTAGAATGCTGTCATCGTGGAATGCTGGAATTTCAGAATTCTGGAATTTCTTAAAATTAGGTTTTTAGAGATTTTTTTTTTCGTGTGTGATTTTTGATTTTCTGTGATTGTGTGATTTCAAACGATAAAGTTAACCTGACGAAAAATCACGGAAAAAAAGTGTGATTTTTTGTGATTTTTGAGATTTTTTTAATAGCGATTTAAAAAAATCTCAAAAATCACGGATTTTAGAAGAAATCACGGATAAATCACAGATGCATTTTTACATTTTGTCTTAAATGTCAGTTACTAATCACATAATCACACTAATCACTCTTTTTTCTATAATAATAATAATAATAATAATATACAGAATGCTGGAATGCTAGAATGCTGTCATCGTAGAATGCTGTCATCGTAGAATTCCAGAATTCCAGAATTTCCTAAATTTAGGGTTTTGTAGATTTTTTTTTTTCGTGTGTGATTTTCGTGATTGTGATTTTAACCGACATTTTTACTTGATCAAGAAATCACACTTTTTTTCTGTGATTTCTTTGAGATTTCTTTGATCATTATTCATAAAAGATAATTATTTTTTTTAATTGTCATTTAAAAAAATCTCTCTTAATATAAAAATGTATAGTTCTGAAACAAAATTATGTTTTATAACTAATGAAGAAGAGAATGCAAATGATGGTTTTGAAGTTTTTTCAAGTCAGAAAGAAGCTTTTGAAAACGCTAATAATAAAAATCATACTTTCTATTTTGCTATAGATAAAGGCATTTCTGGAAAAAAAGAATATGGATCCTGTTTAAACTCAAAAGTTTTTATAGATATTTACAACGATATGGAACCCAAGTGTTTCTATGAATTACTAAATGAAAACTCAGCTGTTCACGAATATTATGACATTGATTTGAAAGCAGAAAATAATACATTAAATAAATCTCCAGAACAAATTTTTCTTCGGTTCGATGCTATCAGAAAAGATTTTATTAATGTAGATTTTAATAGTAATGAAAATAACCTTCTAACGGATTGGAGAATTACAGATAGTTCGAAACGAAACAAAGATGGTATTTGGAAAGTCTCTTTACATCTTGTTAATAGAAAAGTCATCTGGAAAAATAATTGGGTAACAAAAACATGGTATAAAATCTTTCAAGAATTTGTAAAATCATTTTATAATGAAGAAATCTTTGATAAAGCCGTTGATAGTAAAAACAGAGCAATGAGAATTATCCATTCGTGTAAGGCCTCTGATTTGAAAAGACCTTTGGAACAAGCGATTTGGAAACACGGTACATCTAAGTTGCCATTAGTAGATTTTCTCATTCAAGCAGAAGACACAATAGTTAACAGGAATATGGCAACTTATTTTAAAGTTGAACTTATTCAATTTATGGAAAGCAAAAAATTGTCTGGGGAAAAAGAGCAAAAACAAAGAGTATTAAAAGAAAATGAGATTCCGGATGATAAATGTAGTATTAAAGATGATGGAGAAGACGAAGTTGAAACATTGGTTAATCTCATTACAGACAAGATTAAACAATCATCCCATTCATTATGTAGTGATAATAAACCACAAATTGAGTACAAAAACTTCAGATCTCTCTGTTTTGCATATCTTTCTACATTTGGAAAGATTGAAGATGATCAAGTATACAGTTTCATTTTGAGTGATATCTGGCCATATTATCGTTCAAAAGATGATCATAAACCGGAAGCAATCATTAATTGTATCATTAACGGTGTAAAACAAAATCAACATAGAGAAAATAAATATACAATAAAATCATTACACTATTGGGCAATTGAGAATGAAGATTATGATAAATACTTTGGGAAAAAAGAAATCAAACATTCGACTGCAGTTTTCAATGAAGATGAAAATTTTTTCTGGGGTGATTTTGTGAGTGTTATAATTTCAACAGTTTTTGAAAGTCAAGAAGAACTAGAGAAATATGTGATCCAAAACATAAACAAAGTCTGTGTAATTATTCAAGAAGAAAGTCCAGTGTTTTTCCTTAAAATGGAGAGTTCTATCAAAGCATATACTTTAAAATCGTGTACATCATTTGGATATGCCTGTAAGTTTTACAATAAGAAGAAAAAGGAAGAAGTTTTAAAACTCGATACTGTTATCAAAGGAAATTTAAACCTGATTAAAAGACATAATTGTTTTGTATATCGACCCTATGGTGTTACAAAACCAAACATCAAAGATGAGATTTTTAATACCTTTACTGGTTTTAAGGCAAAATTAAAACCATCATCATTATTACAAAAACCTGAAGACAAATGTGATTTGATTTTAAAACATATCAAAGAAGTTTTGTGTGCAAATGATGATGATAAAAATGATTATTTTTTAACATGGTTATCACATATTATTCAATTTCCAGAAAAGAAGACAAAAGTGATGTTAATTTTATATTCTCAAGAACAACAAGCTGGTAAAGGTATCATTGCCGAAAAATTAGTGACAAGTGTATTTGGAATGGATAACAGTACGAAAACCCCAAGTATAAATGATCTGGTAGGTGATTTTAATAATCTTTTATCGAACAAAGTTTTCGTTGTTATAGATGAGGCTAATAGTGACCCAGTGACTAATATGAAAGTCCAAAAACTTAAATCAATAATAACAGATCAGGTTCAGACAACACAGCAGAAATATTTCGATGTAACTCAAAGCATTGATTATTCTAATTTCATGTTACTGACGAATGAAGCAAATGCAATGAAAATCGAGGCACAAGATAAACGAACATGTGTTTTCAAAGTCAGTGGGCATCGTATCAATGATCGCCAATATTTTAAAGATTTGAATGATCAATTGGAAGATAAGGATGCAATAGATTATTTTTATACCTATTTGTTCAATTATAAATCAACAAGACACATATCAGATATTCCAGACACAGTGGAAAGACAAGATATGATGATGTTAACTGCTGAGCAACCTATAAAATTTTTCAATGATGTAAAGGAAAACAATTATGAGTTGAATGAACGTTTTATCACGAGAATAAGAAATGATGAAAACGATAATAAAGGCGTCTGGATAACTAATTCTGTTTTGTATGATCGGTTTTTAGATTGGGTTGTATGTACTGGTGAAAAACAAGGCATTTATTCTCTTCCAAAATTTAATAAATTTGCGAAGAATATGTTTGGAGATTATAAGTTTTTTAATGAAGATAGGAAGCGTAAATTTAATATTCAAATAATATCACCCACACTCGAATGATTTTTTTCTTATTACTTTTTTATAAAAATAATAAGACTTCTTATAGATTTTTTTTTGAAAGTCTGTAAGCTTTCTGGTAAGCTTTCTGGTAAGCTTCATTTTTTTCTCTTAAAGTTTCGTCTTGCTTTATCCTTTGTCTGTATAGTTTCATAGTAATCTTTTTTTTCTCTTTGAAATCTTCATTAGTTTGATACTTCATTTTTTCTCGGGTCCGAGCAATCCGTAGTTTTCCATCATTAGTGTTTGTCATATCTTTTATATAACGAAAGATTTTTTTTAAATAGATAAAAAAAATCATATGCTTAACCTGAAGGGCGCTATGCTTAAAACAATCCCATCGCTTTTCGTATCTCATCTTCGGTTGGGATTTCTAATTTCTTTTTTCCTTTTTCAATTTGCTTTACTTTTTTACGTTGGTTTTTTATTTGTTCAACGCGTTTAAATAAAGCTGTCATCTCTTTCTTTTTCTTTAAAAAATTTTCATACCCTTTTTCTGGTTTGTTTTTAACAAAAACCTCCTCACCTAAAAGGATTTCATCCTGAAGACGATTAAGTTTTCGTTTTAAGATCATAAGGTTTTCGTTTTGATCGACGATTTCTTTTGTAACAATATTATCATCATCTAATAAAATAATAAACCCATCATCAGTTCTTGAAGTATGCTTTTTTATTTCTCTAACAAGATCATTTTTATTCAAGATAGTAGTCGTTTTTTTGCCGTCTGGCATCACTTTAGTCCCAGTCATCCTGATTTTCGTTTTCAGATTATATTTTTTAATAATGTCCTTCAACTGGACTATAGATAGACCTCGTAAAAACTTTTCATATGCTAAATTTCTTTTGATCTCTTGTTCCATTTTTTTATTATAGAAAAGATTTTTTTTTAAATCTATTTTAATTAAAACAAAAATTAAAAATTATAAAAATGCTAGATAGTAAAACACCATAAGTTGCATATCTATTTAGCCTTTGAACAATGTATGATAAAAACATTTTATTTTTCAAGGCATTTTTCCTCTCAATAATTTTGGTTCTTAAAAGTTTTCCATCATCGGTATTGTCGTAAATATGGTTTAAAAATATTAAGTCATCTTCGGTATATTTTGCACTCAATAATAGAAGACAAGACAAAGCTATAAAATCTTCTTCGTTACGTTCACAATCGATCTTCATTTCATTTATAAATCTTGGCAAGGGGCAGTGAAGATCTTGATCCAAAAGTTTGGCAACTACTTGTAATTCAAAATCTCTTACAGCATTGAGAAATACCCAATCTTTAAACTCACGAGCTAAAGCATAATCATCGGTTTTAATCATTTCAAACACCTTACCTTTAGTTAATTCTAAAAAAACGGATACCTCGTTATCATAAATATCAATGATTTCTTTGTCTTGTTTTTCATTTAACATTTCTCTGAATAATTTTGGAAACGAGTAACCTCTTTTGATAAAAGGAAAAAAGTTTTTTTTTAGAAGATGATCTTTATAGGTTAGGAAACTTGGAGGTTTGATATTTGAACACATCTTTTTTTTATAATATACCAAGATATTATAAAAAAAGATTATAAAAAAACCTTTATAATAAATGACAAGTCTCGAACATTTAGTATCAAAATACAAGACAAGAGATCTTACCGGTTCAGAGGTTAAACTATTATGTGGAATAGAGCCGATTCTATATTCGGATTTGAAGAATTACAAATATATCGACCAGTTGATAGGAAGACAGAAAGCGGCTATAATTTTGTATCAGACTAGTAGTAAGACAGACGGCCACTATGTGTGTGTCGGACAACGAATGAATGGGCAATATTTTTTCTTCGATTCTTATGGCCTCCATTACGGAGTAGAAAAGCAGTACGGAGCTGATTTTGATAAAAGCCTTCCTAGGTACCTTAATATTCTCTTTGAAAAAACAGGTGAAGAGATCGAGTGGAATACTTATGATTTTCAAAGCAGAAATCCAACGATCACTACCTGTGGTAGATGGGCTTCATTAGCAGCTCTTTGGAAAAATCTTTCGAATAAAGAATTTGTGGGATTGTTTACCCATAACAAAGACCCATTTCTTCAAAACCATGACAATTGCAGTGTCATTCTTACAATGTTACAATTGAAGAATGTTAGAGAGGCATTTGATCTGATAATGTAAATTATATATACTATATGATTTTTTGACATAATTTTAAAAATATTTTTTTATATTTTGAAATATAAAAAATACATGGAACCTATTATAATTCTAGCGTTAATAACAGGCGTATCATCTTTAGTAATGTCAATTCTGACGCATATTAGAACCTCGCAATGCTACCAATGTCGTTTACAGACATACACTCCCCAATTTAAAGACTTTCCCATATTGACCGAAAAAACGCCTTTACAATAAAAAAATAACTTACATCATCATGTTTTTTTTTAGTTTAGGTTTACCAACCTTTCTTGGTTCTGTTAATACAGGCATAACATAAGGTGTTTTACGAGGTCGACCAACGGGTCTTTTTTCTGGTTTAACATCATATGATTTTGGCTTAGGTGGACGACCTCTGCCTCGTTTGAACTGTAAACCTCTTCCAACGATTTTACCGCTTCGTTTTTCCATCGGAAGACCAACGCGTTTTTGTTCGCCTTGAGCAGCAGATTGATTTTCAGATTGTCTAAAGAATACTGGGTATAACTTCGAAATATTGGTAGGCATCCTATTTTTACCAGTTGCTTCTTTATATTCTTTTTCTATTTGTTGTTTGACTGAGTTTTCTGTGTTAAATCGCTCTTCGTTTTGAACCATACTATCAATTATTTGCCTTATAATTTCTCGTTGTTCATCTGTAACAGTTGAAATTTCAGGTTCGTTTTCCACTTGCATGGTAGGCATTCTTATAACAGGCGCTGGTTCTTCAGGCACCTGTTCTTCTTCCATTGCTTCTTCTTGCATAGCAGGTGCCTGTTCTTCTTCCCTTGGTTTTCTTGATTTTTTCATTTCATCTTTCAGATCAGCTAATAAAATTTTTATGTCTTCTAATGCTTGTTTTTTACTATTGTCTTTCAAATCTTTCTCTGCCTTCAAAGCAAGTGTCCTAGTTAGTGCTTGATCTTTTTCTAATTGTTGAATGAATGGTACCTTAGCTTTTTGTAATAATCTTTCTTTCTCTTGACGTTGAAAAATGTTTAAATCAGGTTCATCAAATCTTTTCAAACGTTCTCTACTCTTTATCATAATGTTTTTAGAAAGTAACTTTAAATCTTGTGGTTTTTCTTTTAATTTTACAGGCATTTTACCTTCTTTAAATTTCAAAGAAGCTAATATCCCTCCTTTATTGGCTTTCACAGAGCTCCCTTTTGGCTTATCATTTTTTGTAAAATATTTACTGTTCATTTTTATATATAGTAAATATTTTATTTTTTTATTTTTTGATTATTTTTGATTATTTTTAAAGAAGATTAGGGCTATCATTCTTCCTGTTATTAGACATAATTTAACCGACCGTATGGGTTATCAGGATATCTTCTATAAAATTTATTTTCAACAATTATATTTTTTGGAGGTGCAGGGACATTTCCAGTTGGTATCATTTTAACATTAACAGACTTTTTCACTTTGACCATTTGTTTAGCTTTGACCATTTATTATTAAAGAGAAATTTATTTATTTGTTAAGAATTTTTCGACCAAAAGAAGATATATCAGTAACTGCTTTGAAAGCATGTTTAACAATATTAGGCGCATCTACCCCTTCCTGTAAAATAAAGATCCGAAGATCGGCATTGAAACATCGATTAGCAACAAGATTTTGCCATATAAAATCTTGGCAATTGAGTGTAAAAGGATTATAGATCCAATAGTTTGTTCCCATTCTGTTTTGGGCTGTTTTGATAAAAAAATTAATATTACTAGAGTTTGGTTTATAAGGAGATACCAACATTATTTGAGCTCCTGATTTCAATGGACGATTATCGACTACAAGTTGAACAGTATCATTTTTTTCATAGCGTACAGTCATCGTTTGGTTATCAACACTTAAAAAAAACCTGATGAATAGATGATATAACTGGTCATACGGGTAGTTAGTTAATGTCCTTGCAAGATAATCTATTGTTTTCATTATCGGTTCTTTAACAACATCAATTTTTAGGATAGGGATCATACCCAATTTTGTTATAACTTCCATTCCAGTAGCATTGAAGGATTGTTTCAGTAAGAAATTAGGTAGCAGACCACCTTTTTCAGATGTATTTTTGGAGGCATAAGGCATCTTTTTATAATAATCAAAGAAAATATAAATAAAATATGATAGTTATATTTAGATACAGGTTAGATACTGTATATTACATATGTAGATATCAGTATATATGATACTAAT
>CANJKA010000055.1 GCA_947474675.1 Flavobacteriales bacterium | reverse complement strand
ATTAATATCTGATATAAGACTTTATAGGGTCTATATTTATTATAATATTAATGGTCAGTGTGGTAGAAAATCTAATTGGATAAAAGAAATTGATGAAATCGACAAAACGAATCGAAAGGCTGCAATTGAAGAATATAAATTAATTGACCCATTAAATCAACGTTATGGTTTAGGATATAAAAGTGTTGACTTACTTTTTGACAATTCAGTCAATTCAAATTTTGAGTATATTGATTATATATCAAATGATTATTAATACTGACAAAAACAGTATTAATAATCATTCAAAAACTTTACTCTTTTTCTCTCCTAACTTTAAAATCTATTTTATAATAAAATAAAGGCAAAAACCCAAGTTGTGTTTTTTCAGCCACAGGAGAAGCAGATGGATTTGCTAAGTTTGGTGCATAAGTCAATCCTAATAAGTTTCTAGTATTAAAAATATTCACTAAATCAATACCAATTTCATGCGTCGCTTTGTTTGCATTATATTTCCAATTTATTTTTAAATCCATTCTAAAGTAGTCATTGAATTGAAGTTCATTAAAAGCAGAATCTCTATAAATTACTTCTTGTTGAACTTTAGATGAAGCAGTGTCTACATAACCATATCTTTTTCCGCCAGCATAGGTAATTTTTAAGCCTAATGAAATAGATTGTTTTTCAGAAAGTTTAAACTCTTTTCCTGCCAATAAATTGGTTACATAATGTCCGTTAAAAGATGTATTTCTTTCAACACCATCACTTCCTTTGTATTTTGAATCATAAAGGCATCCTGAAAACATAAAGTAAAATGATTTATCGAAGTATTTTTGAACAGTTAATTCAACACCATAATTAGTTCCTGTTCCTGTATTTTTTAATTGATCTGGAAAAAATCGTGCAAAACCACTTCCCATATTAATTAATGAAAAAGCTGAAGGAAGAACAGTCACAGGCATATTATAAATGTGTTGATAATAAACCTCAGAACGAACATTTAATTTGTTTTTAAATGCTTTTTCATAGCCTAAACTTGTGTGAACACTTCTAGTAAAATCCATGTTTTTATTATGTAATTCGCTTGTCCCTTGAAGATGATAAGTATAAGTATACATTGGCTGAGTTTGACTATGCATACCAGCTCCTGCAAAAATAGCTTGATCTCCATTCATTTTCATTTTCCAACCAAAACGTGGTTCAACGACACTAATACTGTTACTTAAAGTAAAATATTGACTATGTAAACCAGCAGTTAAATCCATTTTTTCAGTCATTCTCCATTTCCATTGAACAAAAGGCTGAATTAACATAGCAGTACCTTTAAAGTTCCAACGGTTGATGAATTGATTATAACTTGCATTCGTATTATCTAAAACTCTAACGGAATCAAGTTGATTAAAATAATAACCCTCTAAATTAATACCTGCCTTAATTAAATGAGCTCTATTAATTTTGTGATTAACACTAAAATAACCAGAAGCTTTTGTCGTTCTAAAATCATATCCCATTAATGGATTAAATGCATCAACGGTTATAGTAGAGTCTGGATTAATGTGTCTTACTAAAGAAATATGTTGTGAGTGTTGTTCATCATAACTTACAGCTAAAGTAGATGTAATGAAAGTTTTTTCATTCAAAGTTTTTTTATAAACCAATCCTGAAACACCCATAGATGTCCCAAAATATTGATCTCTATCACCCTGCCCATAAAATTCATTTGAATATTTTTTTTGCTCAGAAATTTTTATAGCAATAGCACTTTTTCCACTGATTCCAAATAATGAAAGAGATCCACCTTTTTTAAGTTGCCAATTAAATTTAAAAGAAAAATCACCATAAGCAGGTACAGCATCTGTTCCAATACTAATATTCATTTTTTGAAACAAACTCAAAGTTGAATAACGGCCCATTACTAAATAACTTGATTTATTTGATTTACTCAAAGGTCCTTCAGCCATAAATTCTGTTCCTAGAAATCCAAATTGACCAGTAAATTCGTGAGTATTACTATTTCCATTTCTCAGTTTTAGATCAAATATACCAGAAATACTATTTCCATATTGTGCAGGAAAAGCACTCATAAAAAAATCGGAGTTTCCTAAAAGTTTATTATTTAAAATAGAAACAGGACCTCCAGTACTTCCTGATATTGCAAAATGAGAAGGGTTTGGAATATCTATGCCTTCTACTTTCCAAACAACTCCAAGAGGTGAATTTCCTCTAATAATGATGTCGTTTCGTGAATCATCTGCACCTTGAACACCGGCAAAATTTGAAGCCATTCGAGCTGGGTCAAATCGAGAACCAGCATATCTATTTGTTTCTTCGACGCTAAATTTTTGAGCTGAAACAAGCGCCATTTCATTGATTACTTCGTTTTTTTTACGGGCAACAACAACAACTTCTTCCATTTCAACAAAAGTTTCAGACATAGTTATCTGAACGACAGTTTCTTTGCCAGAATTAACAGTAATTGAAGAAGATTTAGGATCATAAGAATTAAATTTAGTCGTTAAAACATATTTCCCAACAGGAATTCCGCTTATAAGAAATGAACCCTCGTCGTCTGTAATAGCTCTGTATTTTGTAATTGAATCGTTATCAATTATCTCCACTTTAACGTTAATTAAAGGAAAGTTTGTTTCGTTGTCAACTACCTTTCCTCTTACGTTTTGAGTTGGATGTTGAGCAAATAAAGACAATGAAGTTAAAAGGAAAAGAAAAGCAATTAAAATTTTCATAAATTTTTTAAATTATTATTTTTCATGTTGTTATTAAACAACGAAATTAATAAAATAAAACTATTTTAACTTTTATTTATGATTTTTCATTTTTTCCAGTAATTCTTCTTTGGACCAATTTTTTATATATACATCAGTGTATATAAACAAATTAAGAGCATTAAAATGTAGATTCCTAACATTTGAATATACAATTCCATAATCTCCTTTATACCACAAAGGAATAATTGGCGGATCAGACATTAATACCTTTTCCGCTTTTGAAAAATAGTTCATTTGATCGGATAATTTATTTGATTTTTTAGCTAATTCGAAAAAATTGTCAAATTCAGGATTATTATACCTTGCTTTATTTATAATTGAAGGAGTGCTTTTATTTGTTGGGATAGATTTCCCATAAAAATTAAAAAGAAAAGTTTCAGGACTTGGATAATCAGCCACCCAGCCTAATCTAAATATTTCTCCTTTTGCCAATGATTCATCCTTTAACAAATGTTCAAAATCAGAACCATCAATGTTTACATTAATCCCTAAAACTGAATAAATTTGTTTCGAAAATTCATCAGCTACTCCAGAATTAATATCATTGATATTAAAACGCAAATTAATTGAACCAAAACCTACTCCACCAGGATATCCTGCTTCAGCTAATAATTTTCTTGCTTTTTCTGGATCAAAATTATAAGAAACAGATTTAACACCTTCAAAATCATACCCTCTAAATGTATTTGAAATTGGAGGTACAACACCATAAATACCTAATTCAGAATATTGATTTCTCAAAACATCAGTTCCTATTTTTTCTTTATCAATCGCATAATTGAATGCTTGACGAACTTTTAATTTTTTAAAACGCTCGTCCAACATATTGAAATAATAATAATTCGTTGTTAAGATTGGGTTGTTTTCTAAAATAAGTAGAGGAGGAGAACAATTAAAATCAGAAATCCTTCCCTCTAACATTTTTGTAATTCTACTAGAGGGTAGTCCGCAAATTAAATCTAATTTTTTACTTTCAAAAAGATCTAATTGCTCTAACTTTCTACTCTCTAATAAATAAATAACACTATCTAAATAAGGTAAGGCATATCCTTTTTTATCAGTTAAATAATAATCTTCATTTTTTAATAATACAATAGAATTAGTCGTGCTTTTTTTATATTCTCTAAATTTAAAAGGTCCTGTCCCAATCATATCTTGATCTAAATTAGCATCATGTATTTTTTGTGAAGTAATTGCACATGAAATGTTTGCTAGCTTATTTAGAAAATTATTATCTTTTTCATTTAATTTAAAAATAATTTTATTATCAATAATTTTTAACCCGCTGATCGATTTACTTTTCCCTTCATAAAAGTCTTTAGCACCCATTAAATATTTTTCAAATACGAATGAAAAAGCAGTACCAGCTGATCCAGTTTCTCCTTTCGAACAAATTAATTCAATTGTTTTCTTAACATCTTCCACGGTTAATTCCCTCTCCTTCTCTGAGCCGAAAACTTCATGGGGATGAAAAAGAACACCTTTTCTAATGACAAATTCGTAAGATAATCCATCTGGACTAATTTCCCATGATTTTGCAATTTTTGGAACAACTGATAAGTCTTTTGGGTCAAAAGAAACTAAACATTCCATGACCTGATATAAAACTTCTGCAGAATATGCATCATCTACATTTCTTGAAATGAAAGTGGATGGTTCATTATCTAATGCTACATGTAAAGCTCCTCCAGAATATTCAAATTCAGGATGCTTATTGCTTGAACAAGATATTATTGTGAACATTAATAATGTAAAAACCCAACTATTTTTCATACTTTTTTATGTTTTTTAAATTGTATCATTAGTCTAGTCTTTTAATTATAACACGACCTTAGAAATAAGTAAAAGATTTTAAATTTTGACTTAAATATATTTACAAAACAATACAATATACAAGTTTAGCAAAAAAACTTTAACATATTCATTTTATCTAAGAACTTTTATTCAAAACAAGGATGTTTTATATTTTAAAAATGAAATTTCATTAAATATCTATATTAAAATCAATAGATTATGTTTTAAAATTTAAATGAATATTAAAACATAATATTTTATTTTGAACTTTTTTATTCTTCTTTGGTAGATTAATTAAAAAAAATATTATATTTGCTAACATAAATCCCTTGCTTTTATTAATTTTTAATCGCAAATAATATACTAGATTTAGATGAGACTTATTCTTATTTTTCTGATTTTTAACTTATTGAGCCCTGCTTCTTTTGGAATTCCTTTATCTATTGAAGGTAGCTACCAAGGTAAAAACTTATATGTTCAAAATCCAATGGATGATGATGGCTTTGGGTATTGTGCAACTAAAGTGACTGTTAATGGAGACATCATGCCTGGAGGAACAAGTATGGGTGCATTTGAAATTGATTTTTCTATTTTTAATATAGCTATAGGTGAACCTGTTTTTATTGTTATTGAGCATAATGATGGATGTTTACCTAAAATTTTAAATCGTGAAGTATTGTTACCAAGAAGTACTTTTAAAGTTACTTCTATTGAAATTAATTCTACTGGAAAATTAACTTGGAAAACGGTTGATGAACATGGAAAATTACCTTATTCAATTCAACAGTATAGATGGAACAAATGGGTTAGCATCGGTGAAGTTCAAGGAAATGGAAATGTTGGAACTAATTCTTATGAATTTCAAGTTACACCTCATTCTGGAGAAAATAAAATTCGTGTTATTCAAGTAGATCATTCTGGTATTAATAGAGTTTCTCAAGAAGTGAAATTTACTTCTACATTACCTCTTGTTGTTTTTGGACCTCAAAAAGTGAAAAATATTATTACTTTTTCATCTAATGGAAAACCAGTTGAAACAAGATATGAAATTTTTGATGCTTATGGAAGCATTGTGAAAAAAGGAGTTGGTTTTTCTGTTAATTGTGAAAACTTAATTAAAGGGATTTATTATATTAATTATGATAATGAAAATAAGAAATTTATTAAAGGTTAAATCTAAATAATATTAATGTGCCCTGTAAAAATTAATTTTTACAGGGCTTTTTTTTTGAAAATATATGTTGAAAAAAATTGAACATCTTGGAATTGCTGTTGAGAATATTGAGGAATCATTAAAGATGTATGAAGCATTATTAGGAACATCTTGCTATAAATTAGAAGCTGTTGAATCTGAAGGAGTGAAAACTGCTTTTCTTCAAATTGGAGAGTCTAAAATTGAATTATTAGAAGCAACTAATCCTGATTCACCTATCGCAAAATTTTTATTAAAGAAAGGTAAAGGAATTCATCATATTGCTTTTGAAACAAATGATATTGAATCAGAAATAGGAAGACTTAAAAATTCGGGTTTTGAGTTAATTCACCAAACACCCAAAGATGGAGCGGATAATAAAATAATTGCTTTCTTACATCCAAAATCAACTGATGGGATTCTTGTTGAACTTTGTCAAGAAAAACACTAAGACTGTTGTAAAAACCTTACTCTTCTTCAAGGAAAAGTATGAAGAATGATAAGCTAAATAGACAGTTTATTTTAAAATGAGAATCGAAGAATAATTATTTATTCCCTAGAAAATTGATGGGATCCGTTATACTCAGAAATTCAACTTCCTCATTTACAAACTTTAACTATTGAGTATGATTTTAATTTTACCTCAATTTATGACTTTTACAGAAGCCTTATTATTGATTTAAAATAAATCAATAATTGTTTTACCTTTTTCTAAATGAAATCCTTTTAAACCAAAGGTATTAGAGCCATTTATATGCCCTATTGTGTCATCTATGAATAGAGTTTCTGAAGGTATTAATTTTTGTTCTCTACAGACAAATTCAAAAATATTAGAATTCGGTTTTCTTAAATTTACAATATGTGAATAATAAACTTTTTCAAAATAACTCTCTAATGTTCTATTTGTTGTTTTAGAAAGGGATCTTAAAACTTCTTGCAAATGTAACTCATTGGTATTACTTAATAAAAAGGTGCGCCTTTTTGTTTTTAAATCATCTAGTAACTCTAAACGATCTAAGGGAAAATCTAGTATCATTGAATTCCATGCATGGACAACTTTATTTGGACTTGTACCTAAGGGTAAATAAGGTAACAGCAAATTTATAAAATGTTGGGAAGAAATTTTCCCTGTTTCATAATCGTCAAAAATATTGTTTTGACTTGCTTGAGTATACATATCTTCAAAATTAGATAAACCTAATTTTTTAAAAGCATCAATTGTTCTTTGGTAATCTAAATTTAGGATTACTCCTCCTAAATCAAAAATAACAGGGTTATTTGAATTCATTTTACAAAGAAATAAAAAAAGGGTGAGAATAATTCTCACCCTTACAAATATTTTTATTGATTTATTATTTTGCTTTTAAAACTAAATTTAAATCAAATGAAAAAACTGGTTTTATATTTTCTTTATCTCCTTCTTGTGGTTGAACCCCTGGAATTTTTGCAGCTGAAAAATCAACATCAAATTTCCCCGTTATTGTAACTCCTTTTTCATCCGAAACAACTGTTACAGGAATATCTTGTTTTATATCTACTCCTAAAACATTTATAGTTGTTGTTAATTTCCCATCTTTATAAGCACCTATTGTTACTTTAGATGTTGCAAATTTTGCAACATTGAAAAAATCAACATCTTTTAAATGTTTTGTTAAACCTTCTTGTTTTGCTTTTGGTAAATTTACATCTGTGCAATTTATTGTTGTTAAATCTACTGTAAAACTTCCCGAAACGATTGCTCCATGTTCCATTGTAAGCATTCCTTCACTAAATTTCACAGCACCTGTATGAAAATAAGAATCATTTTTTCCACCTTTCCAGCCTAAAGTTGAAGTTTCTTTATCAATGGAATACATGTTTTGATGTTTCTTAATTTCTGTTGTATTTTTCAAAGAAAAAGAGACCAATGCTGCACTTATAACAGTCATTGCAATTACGTTTACTATTTTCATGTTTATTTATTTTAGAAGACAAATATAATTTAAATTTATTTACCACGGTAAATAAATTTAAATTAAAAAAGATTTCATTAAATGCATATCTTTAACTAAATCCATTTAAATTTGTTTGATGAAATAAGCCATGATTTAGAATTGATCATTAACACCGATCAATTTAGTATGGAAATTCATTTAGAGGTTGTTTGTACTGCCCAATTTAAATTAAAAAGTATATAAATAAACATGAAATAAGCCATGTGTGAAAAACGTCACCAAAACGGATGAATTTCAAAATGGCGATACTATATGACAATTATAAAACAATAAAATATATATGAAATTATATCTTGACAAAATTCGTTTTATTGATACTAATAAACCTTTAGATATCTCTCTGGTTTTATCAAATACAGAAGATAATCCTAGAGCATGGTATGTTGACCCTCCTGTAATTGAACCCGTAAATTCTAACGGCTTTTTAGGTTCTGTTATAGATGGAGGAAATGTTAACTTTAGAAATATTTTTTTTAATCCTCATGGACATGGGACTCATACCGAGTGTCTAGGTCATATTACTCCTGAAGTTTATTCCGTAAATAATTCTTTAAAGTCTTACTTTTTTAGAGCTGAATTAATTACAATTGATCCAATTTTAACTTTTAATGAAGATGAACAAATCTTTGATAAAATAATTTTTAAAGATCAATTAATTTCTAAATTGGAAGGTAAAAATATTGAGGCAATCGTTATACGAACAACTCCGAATGTTCAAGAAAAGAAACATTTAAATTATACAGCGACAAATCCTGCATTCTTAGATTTAAATTGTATTGAAATATTAAATGACCTTGGTGTTCAGCATTTGTTAATTGATTTACCATCTGTCGACAGAGAAAACGATGAAGGAAAATTAGTTTTTCACCATGCTTTTTGGCAAATACCTGAAAATCCTCAATTTGAAAAAACAATAACTGAACTAATTTTTGTAGATAATTCTATTTTGGATGGAGAATATATTTTAGAAATGCAAATTGCTCCTTTTGAAAACGATGCTTCTCCAAGTCGTCCCGTTTTATATTCTATTAATTTTTAATTCTGTCTATTGACAAAATCTTTTAGCAACTTTTTTATTTAGCATTCGTCTAAAAGAAAATGACAATAGTTTTATTATTTCATTATCTTAGCATTTAAGATATTAGTTTAAATTAAAACGTTGACTACTACAATATTATAAATGATTAAATTATAAATGATTCGTATACTAATTTTTTTATTTAGTATTTGTTTAGCATCTTTTTCAAATGCCCAAATTCCTGTTGCTCAATTTTCAGCTAATCAATTTTCAGCGTGTGCTGGCTTTCCTATAACATTTACAGATTTATCTAATTATGGAGGCTCTGCTGTTATAAGTACTAATTGGGATTTTGGTGAAGGCGGTCAATCTACCAATACAAATCCTACTTATACTTATATGACTGCCGGAACTTATCAAGTTTTACTGACCGTAATTTCTGCCAGTGGTACCGATTTTGAATTAAAATTAAATTACATTACTGTTTTTGCCAATCCAATAGCTTCTTTTACTACATCTGGAAATGGTTGTTCGGTTCCTTTTGCCGTTACCTTTAACAACACTTCAACCACGGGTGCTGGAATTAATTATAATTGGAATTTTGGGAATGGTCAAACTTCAACTCTTCAAAATCCGGCTTCAATAACATATAACGCTAATGGAAATTATGACCTTGAATTAATTGTAACAAATTCAGTTACAGGGTGTGTAGATACAACAAATCAAACTATTGTCGTTTCTGATTTTGCTGCAGGTATAAACGCACCTTTAACAGGATGTGTTGATCAAGTTGTTGCGATTACTGACGGAACTACAGTTGGAGTTAATACTTGGTCTTGGACATCAGGTGATGGACAAGTTTCAAATGTTCAAAACCCTTCGTTTTCTTATGCTATTCCGGGAACGTATACTATAACTTTAGTAGCGAATAATTCAGTTTCAGGATGTTCTGATAACGTAACTCAAAACATTACGATTAATCCAATTTCCACACCTTCATTTACTGCTTTACCAACCTCGGGGTGTGCCCCACTTCAAGTAACTTATACAAATACATCTGGAGCAGGTTCGTTTTTATGGGATTTTGGAGCAGGTTTAACTTCTATTTTATCAAATCCTCTTCCAGTTACTTATAACGCAAATGGTATATTTGATGTTAGTTTAACAATGACTGATGCTAACGGGTGTATTTCTACTACTGTTTTCAGTAATATGATTACCGTTGCTCCGCCTGCTGCTAATTTTAGTTCAGATTTTGTGAATGGTTGTGCTCCTCTTTCGGTTCAATTTTCTGATTTATCTACTTCTTCCAATCCAATAAGTGATCCTATTACCTCTTGGTTGTGGAGTTTTGGAGATGGAACTACCTTTAATGGACAAAATCCACCGTCACATATTTATGGTTTAGGCACTTTTGATGTTTCATTGACAATAACAACTCAAAGCGGTTGTACAAATACTTTAACAACAATTGATGCTATTCAAGTGGGAATGATTGATTTAGTCGATTTTTCATTGTTTCCAATTATTGAATGTGCAAAACACGATATTACTTTTACAGATTTATCAGTAATTTCTACACCACATGACCCTTCAGAAGTTATATATGATTGGGATTTTGGTGATGGAGGTCATTCTTCTGAACAAAATCCAATTTATAATTATCCTATTGATACTGGAATGTTTGATATTCAATTAATTGTTGATTTTAGAGGATGTAAAGATACTTTGAAAAGAATTGATCAAATATATATTAAAGCACCTATTTCAAAATTTACAGTTCAAAATTTGTATTGTAATCCTTTATCATTTCCAGTTCACGTTGTAGTTACAGATAATGCTATAGCAGGTGCAGCAACAGATAATGTTGATATGATTTGGAGTTGGGGTGTTGTTGGAGACCCAAATGATTTTTTAAATAGTGTTGATGTTTTTGATGCGAATCAAGGTGATACCGCTCACGATTATTTAACTTATGGGACTTATACGATAAAACAAGTAGTCCATAATTATACGACAGGTTGTGCAGATAGTACAGAGCAAATTATTATAATTTCGAGTATGGATGCAGGTTTTTTACTTTCAAACGATACAACATGTAATTCATTACCTTTCACAATTACTAGTTCTTCAACCTATTTAAATCCATTGGCTACTTTTACCTATGATATGGGGAATGGTGATATTATAGTTGGAGATCCATTATTTTACACATACAATGTACCAGGAACATACGATATTTCAATGATAGCGACGAATTCTGTTGGTTGCGTAGATTCAGCAGAATTTTTAGGTTTTCATGTCCTTGATCCTCCACTTGCTTTATTAACCGGATCTGATGATGCAGGATGTTTACCGATTAATGTTATATATACTAATAATTCAATCGTTCAAGGTAATGGGGTTCCTTTGAGTAGTTTTTTGTGGACATTTCCAGATGGAACTACCCAAACGACAAATAATGTAGCCACTACGACTAATTTTGATTTTTCTTCAGAGGGCTTTTTTACTACATTGGTTTCAGCAACAGATGTTTTTGGATGTACTTCTCCACCAACCGGAGTTTTCATGTTGATTACCAATCCAACTGTTAATTTTACTATGGACTCAGTTGTTTGTGATTTAGAAAATTTTAATGCTGTAAACACGACTACAGGTTTTGGAATTATTACTTATGATTGGGATTTAGATGCAATTTTCGCAACTAATACTACCGATTATTCTAACGTGTTTGATGAAACAGAAAGTAGTTCTTATACGAATGTTGCTCATGCAATTACGTTAGTCGCAACTGATGGGAATGGATGTAAAGACAGTATTACAAAAATCATAAAAGTTTCACTACCTAAAGCAGATCTAAATTATATTGCTTCGGGAGCGACAGCAAATGGTTTTGGTGAATATACATGTCCTCCAGTATTTGAAACATATTCGGATTTATCTACTTCCTATGGATCACTTACAAATTGGAGTTGGTCTTTTGGAGACGGAAAAACTTCTGCTTTTGAAAACCCTAATAATACCTATGTATTTCCAGGAACGTATTCATTGTCTTTAAATATTACGGATGAATTTGGCTGTACAGCAGACACTATATTGGTAGATTATTTAACAATATTAGGACCCGGAGGTACATTGAATTGGACTATTGTTGGGGATCAATGTGAGCATAACTATGCTTTTGAAGCGACAGATTTAACATTTGTAGATTCAATAGTTTGGGATTTAGATGACGGAACAATACTTTTTGATTCTACTTTTTTAACACATTCATATGCGATTGGTTCTTATGAACCTACTTGTACTTTGATTGACTCTTTAGGATGTGAAGTAACTTATCCTATGCAAACTTTAGTTGTTCCGAATATTGTTCTTTTTGCTAATGCTGGTCCAGACCAATCTTTTTGTGGTTCAACTGCAATTATGGCAGCAAGCCCATCACCAGACGGAGTTGGAATTTGGACATTAATTAATGGATCGGGAATTATTACTTTTCCAGATTCTGCAACGACTGATTTATCAGGATTAGGTATTGGATTAAATGAGTTTGTTTGGACAGTTACAAATGCTTGTGATACTATTTTAGACACTATGTCAATTACAATTACAGCCTCATCTACAGTTGCGACTACTGGCCCAGACCAAATCCTTTGTGTAAATGCAACTATATTAACAGGAAATGCAGCTTTATCTGGTAATGGTTTATGGTCAATTGCTAGCGGATCAGGAATTATAACAGATATAACGGATCCTGTTTCAACTATTACTGCGATGGGAATTGGAGTGAATCAATTTGTCTGGACAATTGCAAATGTCTGTTCTACTTCAAGTGATACTTTAAAAATAACTGTAGAAACAATTGCTACAATTGCTGACGCAGGACCAGATAAAACTGTCTGTGGTACGGTAACAAATCTTGAAGGAAATTTACCAATAAGCGGAAATGGAATATGGTCTATTTTTAGTGGTTCAGGGACTATAGCAGATAATACTTTAGGAATAAGTGGAATAACTAATTTAGGAATAGACACCAATCTTTTTGTATGGACGATATCAAATTCTTGTGGTACAACATCAGATACCGTTCAATTAATAGGAGTAAATTTTCCAATAATCGCAAATGCTGGAGTAGATCAATTTATTTGTCAAACTAATTCAATTTTATCAGGAAATGATCCAATAAGTGGAGCTGGAGTTTGGGTTTTATTAAGTGGTTCAGGAACAATAACTTCAACATCAGATACAACGGCAAATGTAACTGGTTTAACAGTAGGAGAAAATGTGTTCGCGTGGGTTATAACTACATTTTGTGAGGTAGTTTCAGATCAAGTGACAATAACGTTAGAAACAACACCAACAATCGCTGACGCTGGGCCTGATCAAATTACTTGTGGAACGACTACTAATTTAGCTGGAGTTGCAGCAACTGTTGGTGTTGGAACATGGACATTAGTTAGTGGAACGGGAATAATTACATCTCCAAATTCTCCAGTAACAGGGATAACAGGTTTAGGAATAGGATTAAATGTTTTTCAATGGACTGTAATAAATTCTTGTGCATCAACGGTTGATCAAGTAGCAATTGTAACTTTTGCTATGCCAACTGTTGCCAACGCGGGAGCAGACCAATTTATTTGTGCTGACAACGGTGTTTTAACAGGTAATAACGTAGTTGTGGGTAATGGTATATGGACCTTAATAAGTGGAGGAGCAACAATTACTACTCCAACAAATCCAAATTCAACAGTTACTAATTTAAGTGTCGGTCCAAATGTTTTTCAATGGACGATAACCAATCCCTGCGGAACCAGTTCAGATCAAATTATAATTATAAGGGAAACACCACCACCAATTGCAGGATGTGGTGAAGACCAAACAATTTGTGGGGGTACAGCCATTTTAACTGGAAATAGTCCAAATCTTGGAAATGGAACGTGGACATTAATTAGCGGAGAAGGGTCAATAAATACTGTTTCTGATTCAGCTTCTGGAGTCTCAGGATTAGGAATTGGAGTCAATGTTTTTGAATGGACGATATCAAATTCTTGTTCTGAAACTTCTGAATTATTAACGATAACAAATTCTGGTCAATGTCCCGATTTAGATAGTTTAAATGACATTCTTTATTTTTACGTTCCAAATACATTTACCCCGAATGATGACGATGATATAAATAAATTTTTTCAGCCTATTTTCACAACAGGTTATGATGACCAATCTTTTACCTTGCTTATTTTTAATAGATGGGGTCAATTAATATTTGAATCGCATGATGCTGAAAAAGGATGGAATGGAAAATTTGGTGTAGATGGCGAAATAGTTCAAGACGACACTTACACCTGGAAAATAAGCTTTATAGAAAGTGCCACATTGACAGAACATAAAGTTGTGGGTCATGTTAATGTATTAAAATAGCTCCGCTTTTAAGTATTTAAAATTAATTATTATTTTAACATATTTTCTCATTTGAGTAACTACATAATACTACCTTTACAAAGTAGTATATATTAACTTAAATAGAAAAATCATGAATCAAATTTTACAAAATTACTGGGGAATTGGGCTATTAATACTAGCTCTCGTGTTTTACAAATTCGTTTTGCGTTTCTTTTTTGGAATGGTTATCGTTCCAGAAGACAAGGTTGGATTAGTCACTAAAAAGTTTGTTCTTTTTGGAGACAATAAAGAATTGCCAGACGGTAGAATTTTAGCAACATTAGGAGAAGCAGGTTTTCAAGCAAAGACATTAGCCCCAGGATTATATTTCTGGAAATGGATCTGGCAATATGAAATCACAATGGAAAACTTTACTATTATTCCTGAGGGTAAGATAGGGTTAGTTTTAGCTAAAGATGGAGCCGAAATTCCAACGGGGAATATCCTTGGATTAAGAGTCGAGTGTGACAATTTTCAAGATGCTGAAAAATTCTTATTAAACGGTGGACAAAGGGGCCGTCAGACAAATTACTTTACAGCAGGATCTTATAGAATTAACACCATGCTTTTTCAAGTTTCAGTAACAGACATGATTCGTATTCAAGAAAGTATGGTAGGAATTGTTACAACTTTAGATGGTTTACCTATAGAGGCAGGAAGCATTGCGGGTAAATTAGTTGAAGGACATAATAATTTTCAAGATTTCGATAAATTCATTTTAAATGGTGGAAATCGTGGATTGCAACCTCAAGTTATACTAGCAGGATCTTACAACTTAAACCCTTGGGCAATTCAAATGGAAGAAACATCTATGACAGAAATTCCGATAGGATATGTAGGGGTAGTTATTTCTTATATTGGACAAGAAGGGAACGATTTAACAGGAAGCGAGTTTAAGCATGGAAATATTGTTGAAAAAGGATATAAAGGAGTTTGGCTTGAACCGCTTGGACCAGGAAAATATCCGGTAAACAAATACATCATGAAAGTTGAATTAGTTCCTACTACCAATCTTGTATTAAATTGGGCTAGTGCTAGAAGTGAAGCACATAATTTAGATAAAAATTTATCGACAATTACAGTTCGATCTAAAGATGGTTTCCCTTTTAACTTAGATGTTTCACAAATCATTCATGTTCCAACAACTGAAGCTCCAAAAGTAATTGCTCGCTTTGGTAATATGAATAATTTAGTTTCTCAAGTTTTAGAGCCAACTATTGGTAACTACTTCCGTAACTCAGCTCAAGACAGTGATGTAATTGCGTTTTTAAGTACACGTAAAGAAAGACAAGATTCGGCGAAATTTCATATTAAAAAGGTTTTGGATGAATACAATGTGAATGCAGTTGACACCTTAATAGGTGATATTACTCCTCCAGAATCTTTAATGAAAACATTAACAGATCGTAAAATTGCGGAGGAACAAAAAGTAACGTATAACACTCAAAAACAAGCTCAAGAAACTCGCCAAGGGATGGAAAAAGAAACTGCTATTGCTGATATGCAAAAAGAAATAGTTTCTGCTCAGCAAAGTGTTGAGATTGCTGAACGTACGGCTAATGCTGCTGTAAAAAAATCAGAAGGGGAAGCAGTGAGTGTGAAATTAGCAGTAAGTGCTGAAGCAGAGGCAACAAAATTAAGAGCTCATGCAGAGGCAGAAGCGACTAAAGCAAGAGCAGAAGCAGAATCAATGTCAATTAAATTAAGAGCTTCAGCAGAAGCGGAAAGAATCTCATTAACGGGTACAGCGGAAGCGGAAAAAATCCTTGCGATTGGTAAATCTACAGCTGAAGCGTATGAATTAAGTGTGAAAGCTTTAGGAAACGAAAACTTTACACGATATAAAATTACAGAAGAATTAGCGAAAGGTCATGTGAAATTAATTCCAGATGTTTTAATTGGAGGAGGAGCAAACGGAAGTGGATCTGCTTTAGACGGTTTACTGGGTTTAAAATTAATGGAAATGATGGATCCAAAATTGAAAGAAAAAACAGCAAAAATAATAAAAGAAAAACCTTCTGATAAAGAAGAGTAAAAGGTATCTTTGTAAGATGATAAAGATCAAAGACCTCAATCATTATTTTGTAATGGTTGAGGTTTTTTAATAAAAAGAAAGATATGCTAGGACTTAAACTTGCAACAGACCCAAGATGGGTAAACATTGTAGAATCAAATATCGAAGAAATATTAACTGATCATGCTTGGTGTGAACAGAAAGCAGCAACTAATTGTATAACGATCATTATCAATAATTCTGAAAAACCAGAATTGGTATCTGCATTATTAGATATTTCAAAAGAAGAAATTGAACACTTCAAAATGGTACATGATATTATTTTAGAAAGAGGTTTGACTTTCGGGCGTGAACGAAAAGATAGTTATGTAAATGAATTGGTAAAGTTCATGAAAAAAGGTGCCTCTAGAGAAGTTGCTTTAGTTGATCGTTTATTGTTTTCAGCGATGATTGAAGCAAGAAGCTGTGAGCGTTTTAAAGTCCTTTCTGATAATATTGAAGATCAATTTTTAGCAAAATTTTACCGTGATTTAATGATTTCTGAAGCTGGACATTACACGACTTTTTTAGGATTTGCTAAAAAATATGGAGAAGGTATTGATGTAGATGCTCGTTGGAAAGAATGGTTAACTTTTGAGGCGATTGTTATTGCAAATTATGGAAAAGAAGAGACTATTCACGGTTAGATTTTAAAGAAAATGGCACAAAAAAAGAAAGTTCATCCAAAAGAAAAAGCAAAATTACATCCTCGTAATCAACATCGTGAGAGATATGATTTCAAAATATTGATTGCTGCTTGTCCTGAATTAGAAAGTTTTGTTGCTCCGAACATATACAACGATGAATCAATCGATTTTGCGAATCCAGATGCTGTAAAGATGTTAAATAAGGCGTTGTTAAAACAGTATTATGATATTGAAAATTGGGATATACCTCCTAATTATTTATGTCCTCCAATTCCAGGAAGAGCAGATTATATTCATCATATTGCAGATTTATTATGCTCCAATAATTATGGTAAAATTCCAACGGGAAGCAAAATAAAATGTTTGGATATTGGGATTGGGGCTAATTGTGTTTATCCAATTATTGGGAATAAAGAATACGGATGGTCATTTATTGGTTCTGAAATTGATCCAACTTCCATCGAAAATATAAATAGATTAATTGAAAAAAACCCTTTTTTAAAAGAGGTAATTGATGTTCGTTTACAAACAAATCCGAAAGATATATTTACAGGAATAATTCAAGATGGAGAAATTATTGATTTTGTGATTTGTAATCCTCCTTTTCATTCTTCAAGAGAAGAATCTGAAGCAGGAACTCTCAGAAAATTGAGTAATTTAAATCAAAAAGTGGTTAGGAAAATTAACTTGAATTTCGGCGGACAAAATGGAGAACTTTGGTGTGAAGGAGGGGAAGAGCGTTTTGCAAGAAATATGATTCGTCAAAGTCGTCAATACAGAGATTCTTGTTTTTGTTTTTCTACATTAATCTCAAAACAATCCAATCTTGAGAGTGTATACGAAGCATTGGATAAAGCAGAAGCTACAGAAGTCGCAACATTACCAATGGGTCAAGGAAATAAAACAAGTCGTATTGTTGTTTGGTCATTTTTAACAAAAGAGCAACAAAAAGAGTGGAAGAATTCGAGATGGGTGTAAGAATAATCTATTTCAAATCTATCTTCATTTCAGTTCCTTTTCCAATATTACTTTTCAAAGTATAGTGTATTTTAGCTAAATAAGCTCTTTGTTCAATATTTTTCAATCCAAGACTGTTGCTTTTCTGAGTCATGTCGAAGCCTTTTCCATTATCAGAAGTAACGATATGAATCTTCTTTTTTGACTTTGTAACTTTGCAAGAAATTAAACTGCCTCCAGAATGTTTGATCGAATTATTGACAAATTCTTGAATAATTCGGTACAGATTATATTTATCGACGCCCAGGAAATCAATGTCTTTAATTTCAGGACTTATTTGAAGGAAAACATCAAACGCTTTAACCGCTTTTAACCTTTCAAACATAGCTTGTAATGCTAATAAAAAACCATGATCAAGTTCTGGAGGTGTCAAACTATAACACAATGCACGCGTTTGATTCATGCTTGTTTTTAAAACAGAGAAACAACTCTTTAACGCATCGTGATCAACGATTGGCTCTTCTGCAATTTGTGAAAGATATAAATTTAATGCGACTAAATGTTGTGCTAAACCATCGTGTAATTCCATAGAAAATCGTTTTCGCTCATGTTCTTGTGTTTCACTGATTAGCGTTAATTTTTGATTTTCATAGTTCTTTTGTTTAGTTACATCTT
The DNA here is from genome assembly GCA_947474675.1 of Flavobacteriales bacterium. Classification (GTDB taxonomy): domain Bacteria; phylum Bacteroidota; class Bacteroidia; order Flavobacteriales_D; family Crocinitomicaceae; genus CAIUKX01. The sequence goes on along the minus strand of CANJKA010000055.1, from coordinate 5,292 downwards.
GCATTGCTCCAATAACTCGAGTAGGAATTCCTTTTTCGTTTCTGACGATGTAGGCGTTATCTAGAATAAAGGCAAAACTTCCATCTTTTTTTAGAAAACGATATTCTGCATTCCAGTAATCAATTTTTTTATTTGCTAATGTACTATCAAAATCTGATTTTACTGCTGGATAATCATCTGGATGAACAAATGTTTTCCAACTTTCAACCGATGGGAATTGTGTTGAATCTTCATATCCGAATAAAACATTAATTCCATCCGCCCAATATAATTTATTGGTTATTAAGTTAAAATCCCAAATAGCTTCGTTTACTGCTTTTGAAGCCAAAGTAAATCGCTCGTTACTTTGAATTAATTTTTTTTCCGTTTTTAATTTTTTTGTAACATCATTAGCAATTACTAAAATCGATGGTTTTCCAGAAATAATCATTTCATTTCTGATAATTTCAACGTTGATCAATGTTCCAGATTTAGTTTTATTAATACATAAATCTGTTAATATCTCGGTTGAATTTAATAGATTGTTTCTATAATTTATTTTTTCTTTTGAAGAGTCATATTTTAATTTCATATGGTCCTCTAGTAAATCGATGGTTTTCATTTCATTAAACTCCTCCGTTGAATACCCGTAAGTATTAACAGCTGATTCATTAACTTCAATAAATTTTAAAGTAGCTTTATCATAAATATACATGGGTTGAGAATTACTGTGAAATAGTGCACGGTAGCGTTTCTCAGAATCTTGTAGATCTATTTTGGATAATTTTCGAGCAGTTGTATCTTCTTGAATAGCAAAATATTGATTGATATTACCAGCTTCATCATACATTGGTTGCCCATTGATTCGTGACCAATAAACATCTTTGTTTTTTTTATGAAAAATTGTATTCGTATTAAAAGAAGCCTTTTTGTTCATTTGGTTTTTTAAAAAATCAATTGTCTCAGGGTCAGATTTTGGTCCAATTAATAGTTCAAATGGGTTTTTTCCAATCACTTCTTCGAAAGAATAACCCGTCATGTCAGTGAATGCAGGATTAATCCAAGTTATTTTATGTTTTAAATCAGCTATAAAAACTGCTTTGTTAGTGTTTTTTGCAATTAAAGACAATTTATTAATTTCATCTTCTTTTTTTCTTCCCTCAATTAAATTAGATAGAATTCCCATTATTTTTGATATAAAAACAATGTCCACTTTTGAAGGAATAGTTTCTTTTTTGAAATAAACTGCAAACGTTGCTAAAGTTACTCCATGAGAAGAAGCAATAGGAAAAGACCAACAAGAAACAAATCCTTCTTTTTCAGCAATTTCTTTAAATCCATTCCAATTTGGATCTTTTTGAATATTAGGAGTTATAACATTTTTTTTATTGAATACTGCAGTTGAACAAGAACCTAGATTATCTTTAATTTCAATTCCATCAATTGCTGAAAGATATTTTTGAGAAATGGAAGGTGCTGAAAAATTATTTAAGTTTTTTCCATTTTCGGAAACAGTTAAAACAGAGCAAAACATTCCAGGAATAATGGATTCCATTTTTAGAATTGCTTTATCAATTATTTCATTTAATTTTTTTGTTCTTTTATTATTTTCAATTAAAGCATATTGCTCAACTTCTAAAATAGTACGTTGAATCTTATCTTCCGTAATATCATTGTAAAAAATTGAAGTTCCATTTTTTGATGGATAAAATTTAACATTTAACCATTTTTGTACTCTAAATGAAAAGTATTCGAATTCGGTATGTTTTGATTTTAAGGAAGCAGCAATATATTTGTTTTCATTTTCATTTCCATCTGTAAAGGAATTCCAAAATGGTTTACCAATTAAATCTTTATTTGCTCGATTAAATAAAACATTTGCTCTTTTGTTGATATATGTCAAGTTCCAATCTTTATCTAAAGCGATAAAAGCATCTGTTATACTAGAAAGGATTGCGTCTTTTTGTTCTTTACTGTTTTTTAGTTCTTCTTCGTGTTTTTTACGGGAAGAAATATCGCGAACATTGATTATAATTCCTTGAATTGAAGGGTTATCACACTGATTGTTCCCGTGAGCCTCAACTTCTAAATATTTCCCTTCTTTGTTTAAGAAACGACATTCGATTTTCCGTCCTTTTCCTGCATTTTCTAAAGCGTATTCAAACTCACTAACCATTAAGGATAGATCTTCAGGATGAACAAATTCAAAAACATTTCTATTTAATAACTCATTTTCAGAATAGCCAAGAATGTCTTTAATAGAGCTACTTGAGTAACAAATTATCCCATTTTTATCAATTAAAGTAACAATGTCTGTACTATTTTGAATCATGGAACGAAAGATATCTTCATTTTTTAAATGTGAATCTTCGTTTTTTATTTGTTTTGAATTGTCTAATTTTATTTTCGCTTCTAATAATTTTCGTTGAGAAATTTCATTCTTCAATGATTCTTTGATCAAAGCCAATTCCTTTAATAATTTATTTTCAATAGTAGAAGTGTTATTTGGATTGTTTTGATCTTTATTCATTAGAATTTTATTATTCTCTTTTGAGATTTGTTAAGCTAGTTTTAAATATACTAAAATAAAAGAATAATTTGGTTTACGAATGAATATTTTGGATTATTTTATTTTGAGGTACTAGTATTAAAACATATCAATTAACTTTAAAAATGAAATTAAATAATACCGAAGTTCATACTTCGAAAATCTAGATTTAATTTCTTAATAAATATAAAATGTATATTTCTGAAATTATGCCGAAAATTCAATATTAAAAGTTGAATTCAATATAAATTTACCATTTATTTTTTCTTCTGATGGAGGAATCACTAATCCTTTGATAACTGCTGTTTTTCCTTTTGTCACTAAATCAATTAGCTGACTTTCTGTCAATTTTTTCCCCATTAATTCAAAAGGAACTTTAAATCCACAGGCTGCAAAATTTGAACAACCAGCTGCAGCTTTTCCTTTCATTAATTTAGCTGCTTTACATTTTGGACAAATCGTGTCTTCCAATTTAATTTCAACTTTTGGAGCTCTTGGAGCTCTTGGCTTAGGAGGAGCTTTTTCCACAACTGTTGGAGCAATTGAAATTGTTCGGTGATGCGAGTTAAAAATTACCTCTTCTGTTAAATCAACCACCATTTGAATTAATTCTTTTTTAAAAACGTCAGCCTCGTATTCTCCTTTTTCAATTAAACGCAATTTACGCTCCCAATCTCCGGTTAATTCGGCGCTTTTTAATAATTCATTCTGAATTGTATCAATTAATCCCATTCCCGTCGGAGTGGCGACCAAATTTTTTCTTTTCCTTTCAATGTATTTTCTTCGAAACAACGTTTCTATAATATTCGCTCTTGTTGAAGGACGACCAATTCCTTGATCTTTCATCAATTCTCTTAATTCCTCATCTTCTACACTTCTTCCAGCCGTTTCCATTGAGCGAAGTAATGTTGCCTCCGTAAAATATTTAGGAGGAGAAGTTTTCCCTTGGTGAATTAAAGGAACATGTGGACCTTTTTCTCCCTCTACAAAAGTTGGCATTATACGTTCTTCCGGATTGTCTTTCTTTTCAACGACTTCATCTGCATAAACTACTCTCCATCCTGGATCAATAATTTGTTTTCCAGTTGCTTTGAATTCTAACTTTTCTACTTTTCCTAAAACGGTTGTATTAGACACTTTACATTCTGGATAAAAAACAGCAATAAAACGTTTACTAATTAAATCGTAAATATGTTGCTCAGCTGGATTAATTCCAGAAGGCACGACACCTGTTGGAATAATAGCGTGGTGATCCGTCACTTTTTTATCGTCGAAAACTGTTTTAGATTTCGGAATCGGGTTTGCCAAAATAGGAGCAATTAAGCGAGAATAATATTTCATCCCATTTAAAATTCCTGGAATTTTAGGATGAATATCTTCCGATAAATATGTTGTATCAACACGCGGATAGGTTGTTAATTTTTTCTCATATAAATTCTGAATTAACTTTAATGTTTCATCAGCAGTGTATCCATATTTTCTATTGGCATCTACTTGAAGCGAAGTTAAATCATACAATCTTGGATTTCCTTCTTTTCCTTCTTTTTGTTCGAATGAAGTAATTTCAAACTCGTGTAATTTCAAATATTCTAATCCCTTTTTAGCTTTATCTTCCGATTGTAATCGATCAATTTGACAAAGGAATTCTGTTTCTCGATACGTCGTTTTTAATTCCCAATATTCTTCCGTATTAAAAGCATCGATTTCTTTTTGACGATTTACGATCATCGCTAAAGTTGGCGTTTGAACTCTTCCAATTGAAAAAGTAGATTGACCTCTTCCAAATTTCACCGTAAACAATCGAGTAGCATTAATTCCTAATAGCCAATCACCAATTGCTCTAGCACTTCCAGCTGAATACAATCTATCGTAATCAGAAGAAGGTTTTAATTTTTGAAATCCTTCACGTATTGCTTCTTCTGTCAGAGAGGAAATCCACAATCGTTTGATTGGTACTTTGCATTTTGCTTTCAATAAAACCCAACGCTGGATTAATTCACCTTCTTGTCCAGCATCCCCACAATTAATCACTTCATCGCAGTTTTGAATTAATCTCTCTATTAAGGTAAATTGTTTTCGAACGCCATCATTGTCTATTAGTTTGATTCCGAAATTGGTAGGAATAACAGGTAGCTCTTCCAAACGCCAATATTTCCATTTCATATCGTAATCGTGCGGTTCTTTTAAGGTACAAAAGTGACCGAATGTCCAAGTTACTTGGTATCCATTTCCTTCATAATATCCATCCAAGCGTTGTTTAGCACCGAGAACTTCGGCAATATCTTTCGCAACACTCGGTTTTTCCGCAATACAAACAATCATATTATTAACTTGAATGGTAAAGATAAGAAATCGATTTTAGAAAAATGAATTTATGTTAAAATAGGGTTAATTTCATAAATGTTTTAATGTATAGGTTTTTATTCAAATTTTCATTCAATAGCATAGGGTTTAAACCCTATGCTATTGAATGAAAATTGAACATCCCCCCAAAAACGCTTTCGTTTCCCCATCGTTAAATCGGCCTTAATATTATTATATCGTTAATGAATTAAATAGAAAATCGACCCAATATAAATTTTATACTTCCCAAACATTAATTGTTTCTCATTATACTTAATTTAAGAATAACCTAGAATTCACTAAAGAATAATGCTATATATCTAATATTGTAACCGTTAATAGGTGTGTTTTTTATATGCATTGTAATAGTTAAAAAACTGTATGAAAAGGATTATTTTTTGCTCTTTATTTTTAAGTACTAT
>CANJKA010000054.1 GCA_947474675.1 Flavobacteriales bacterium | reverse complement strand
TGTTTAATTTGTTTTTATTTGTCATATGGTATCGCCATTTAAAATTCATCGGTGTTGGTGACGTTTTTCGCTAATGGCTTATTTCATATGTATTTAATTTGTTTTTCAATTGTCATATGGACATTATAAGTAGCCACAAAGACTATTAAAACAAAATTAACATTTTTTTAAGAATAGATGGTAGGCTTTATGAAGTTGGGGATAAAATTATTTTGAGGTCTAGAATGTATAAAACGAATTTTCATTAATCTAGTTATGAATAGAATTATCGTTTGATAATATTTTATTTATGAGCATTAAAACCCTGAAAGGGTGTCATCTGTTAACGATGGGCAAAGTCCATCGAAAGAAGAAAATTATTAACATTAATAAAGTCCTGAAGGGGCGTGATATAAGTATGGGACAATTATTCTTAAAAAAACAGGATGATCATAAGGCTTTTTTGAATAAACAAGAAGTAGAATAAAATGAATCATATGATTGGGGTTAATATCGCCTTGAATATCACGCCCTTTCGGCTATGAATAATAGTAAACATGTTTGAATTTAAATTATAATTTTAACCACAGCTCCTCAAAATAAAATATACCTTGAAGTTTAAAAAACCAATCCTTTATTAACTTCTCTCTTTTTTAAGCCATTTTGGTAATAAAATCGCTCCAATAAATAAATACGGAAAATAAGAAATCAGTCTCCAAAGTATGGCTAATCCTGCTATTAATATGGCTGAACTTGAAAAAGAAGCCATTAATTCGCCAAACGCATATTCAGCAATTCCACTACCTCCAGGTGTTGGACTGATCATCATCAACAACCATAAAACCAATTGCTTTCCTAATATCTGAATATTGGTCAATAGATCTAAATTCAAAAAAGCATTTAAAATACAATTAATCACAAGGTATCGAGAAATCCAACTTCCAGCGGTAACAAAGAATGTCTTTAACCAAAACCCAAAGGATTCATTTTTAAAAATCTTAGAAGCAATTTCTATTTCTTCTCCTGTTTTTAAAGCACTGGAACGCCATTTTTTTAAGAAAGGCAGTCTAAAAATAAGGGCCAAAAATTTTGAAGTCAATTTTGGAAATAAAAATAAACTTGAAAATAAAAACAAACAAAGTATTATTTTAATTGAGAATGCAATCCAAAAGACAAACTGAACACCTGTTGAACCAACCAAATCAGTTGGAAATAAGAAATCTTGATTGATAAAAATGAAAACAACTGGAATTAAAAGAACATAAAATAAATTATCCATGAATGCAGTAATAATAACAATTGCGGTTGATCGTCCCAAAGCGACTTTCTCACGGTTTAAAATAAACATGGCAACTGTTGCTCCAGAAATAACACCAGGAGCTAATGCAGAAGCAAATTCCCAGAGCATTATCACATTGAAACTACTTTTGAAACTTAATTCCCTTTTAGTCAAAATTCTAATGCGTAAGATGTAAAAAAAATCTCTTCCGACCATAAACAAAACAGCCATTAACAACCAAAAAAAAGCGTTGCTTGTCCAATTAATAGAGGATAAAGTATCTGAAAGGGTTTCAATTTTATAGTTCCCCGGTGAATGATATTTGAAATCCGAAATAATTTTTAAATCAGGTATATTTCTTGAGTTATGGCCAATCCAAATATAATCTCCCATCCCTATTTCAACAGGAATTAGTTGTTTCTGATGCAAACTTCTATACATCATCCAAGAAGCGATGGAAAGTCCTAAAAAAACGGCAATCCAAATTTTCCACCAACTAAAAGCTTTTGAAATTACAGAATTTTCATTTTCTGAAGTCTTTTCCATTTTTAATCCAATTTAGTCGTCAATTTTAAATCAACTTCCCAATTTGCACGGACTTTTGTTATTTCAGAAAATGTGTAAATTATTTCTGGAAAAAGGATTTTATCTCTGTTTCCTGTGTCCCATTTTCCGTTTTTATTATCATCGATAATAACCCTAAAAGTATATTCACCAGGAAGAATCCGTTCAATTAAAACATTCTTTTTATCGAGCATTGATAAGGATCTTTCTACAACTCCTCCAACTAAAACTTCAACAACAATTGCTTCTTGGTATTCGCTTGCATCTAGTTTTATTGAACCAAAATCTTTTTCTGCTTTTAATAAAACCTTTTGTCTAATCGTATCTTTCAAGGATGAATTCAATGTGATAATAGAATTCGGTAAAAGCAAAATCTCTAGTGTCTTTAATTTTCCTTTTTTAAAGATGATTTTTAAATTATTCTTGGTGAAAGTGAGTTTTTCAATCGGAATTTGAGTTGAATCTTCTTTATTTTCAAATTTAATCAAAGAAGGATTGATTTCTTTTATTTCATCAGTGAATGCAAATGTTAGAGTGTCTGAAGGATATAAATTATCTGCAATTAAATTGTGTGTATAGGTAATTTTTCCTGCTTTTTCATTTTTAGTAAATGGCTTTGAAATTGTATCAGAATAACTTGTTGTTGCAACAAATTCTATTCTTGAACTATCTCCTAAACTATACAAGAAAGACAAGGAATCCTCTTTGAAAAAATGAACGTCTTTTTCATTTAAAGAATGATTGTTTACGCTGAAACTGGCATTGTTTAGAGGATAGTTTGCACCAACAACAAACATTCCGGGTGCTTTAAAGGTTAAACTTTTAAGCCTAGGTTTTGAAACAGGGACAAATAATCGAAGAGGAAGACTATCGATTAAAACCGAGTTTGTGTCAACATTTAAAGATGATAAATTGACTTTTTCATTTCTAAAGGCTAAACGCTCATCCAATTGAAGAAACATGTCTTTGTTCTTGTCTTCAAATGCCAAAAGAGTATATGTTCCTTCCTTTAAAAAAGTAAATTTAGCAGTCCCAGAAAGATCGGTTTTAACAAAATAAGTTGGTATTATCGAATCCGTTTTATCCTCATAAAGAGCAACTAAACAATTTAAAATAGGTTGATTTGTAAAAGCGTCAATCACTTTTACTTGATATCCTAAGGAATCAATCGTATTTCCTGTAGAAAAAACAATCTGCATCAATGAATCATTTCCTTCAGTAATATCCTTGACAGTACCATTCATATAAATAGAATAGGTCGTGTTTTCATGTAAAGAATCTGACAAATGAATATATACTGTTTTTCCTTTTATTTTTGTGGTTAATTTAGCGTGAGGTGGAATTAAAACCATTGTTTCAGTTGGTTTTTCTAATTTGATAAATTCACTAAAAGGAATTTTTATTTCAGATCCATGAAAATTAGTAGATCCGATAATAGGATCCATTTTGGCATCGATTGGTTTTGGAGCAATTTCATCCTTTATTCCTCCTGATAATGTCCCAATTTGGGCACAAGAATGAATTAAAAAAAGAATTCCAACAATTATAAGTGTTCTGAAAGCCATGTACACAATTGAATTAAATAAGATTTATCGATTTCGTCAAAATCATTTACTTTATCACTATCAACATCTAGAACACCAATGACAATTCCATTTTTTAATAAAGGAACTACAATTTCGCTTTTAGACAAAGAACTACAAGATATGTGTCCCGGAAATTCTTCAACATCTGGTACAAGAAGAGTTTCAGCTTTTGACCAAGCTTGCCCACAAACGCCTCTTCCAAGTTTAATTCTAGTACAAGCAACAGGTCCTTGAAATGGTCCCAACACTAATTCATCCGCTTTCACTAAATAGAAGCCTACCCAAAAAAAATTAAACGCTTCTTTTAAAGCGGCTGCAACATTTGCTAAATTAGCCACTTGATCTTTTTCATCTCCAATCAATGCCTTAATTTGAGGAAGTATATTTAAATATAATTCTTCTTTTGTATTTCCAATAATCGTTAAATCTTCAGCCATAATTTAGAAGTTGATTATTTGATGATAACTTGTTGTGAAAAAGAAGTTACCTCATCAGAAACAGTAACTAAATAGGAGCCTTCAGCTAATTCATTCACAGGAATTGAAATATTTTGATTCCCATATAAATTTGAATAGTTCTTTTCTATAATTGTTCTACCTGATAAATCATTAATTGAGATCGTGTAATTTCCTCTAGTTGATTTAAATGCAATCGTTAAAATATCAGTTGCAGGATTCGGATAAACAGTAAATATATCTTCATTCGCTACTTCTTTAATTGAAGCTGCTGCCAAAAACAGTTGTTTTGCATTTACAATTGCTCCAGTTTCTTGATCAATCAACACAATAGTTGCGTTCATATTTGTTCTAACACTTGTCGAAGGGACAGTATAATTAAACGTATATTGAGCTTGTTGCCCTTCAGTAATAGAAGTTGGAATAGATCCAATTTGACCATCATAACCTCCTAACAACGTTCTTCCTACATATTGATAAACCATGTTTGATGCAGGAATTGGATTCGTCAAGAATTCATATCCTTCCATGATCCCTAGTGAACCTCCAGAATAATCATTTGTTTGATCATACGCTGTTCCAATACCTTCAACATTATTTTCAGAAATTATAACCCCTAATCTATAATTAGCAAAGGCCATAGGAGTTTTGAAATTCGCTTTTGCGATTATTTGAACATCAGAATTATTAACAGAAATTTCTCCTTCAACACTTGCAGGAACAACCATTATTGAATGTTTATTGAAGGTGTTTTCAAACGCAGTGAAAGCATTTCCAATATTCAATTCTTCTCTATCTACATTTGTTGTTATTAAATTGGAAACATTGACTTCTGAATCATATTCACTATCTGTTAAAACATCATTATTATGAATATTAATTCCAATAAATCCTGATGGGTGATGAATATACCCTTCATTTAAACTTACAATTCCTTCGATACACCTTCCGCATTCTGTACTTGTCCCAACTTCAAAAAGAACATTTTTTTGCACTAGTTCACTAACCGTATTTATTTTATTAGTTAAAACATTGTTAGAAGGAGTTGGATCAACCAAAGTATTTACTAAAGTAATGGTTGTGGTTATCTCTTTTTCCACTACCGTTCCATAATTAACATCAATCGGATGATTAATAGCTACAGTTTCACCCCCTAAAATTGAACAAGCAATTTCTGCACTATGCGTTGTTGCTCCATCATTCCAATTTACAGTCAATGATGTAATCGTGTTTGAACCATCATTTTTAACCGTCATAGAAATACTATTGTCAAGATCAGTAATTGAATATCTATTCAATGTTGTATTTAGCAATATAGCATCATTTTGTTTAGGTATCCTTACAACAATATTATCAACAAAAAGCAAATATTTATCATACGACGAATTTACGATTGCTATGTAAATAGTTTGACCTGAATAAGCTGATAAATCTATTGATTTACGCTCATAATGATTTGAAGCAACAGAATCCAAAATAAGGGCAGGTGCAGTAAAATCACCAACTAGAGTTGAGGTAGTATTGATATATACAGAAAATTGATCCGAATACATAGCGTCTTTTGCCATTACATCAAACTCTAAAAAATAACCCGATGTAGGAACTGCAATCCCTGGAATTATAAGCCAATCATTTGCTGTTCCGGCAGGAGAATACCAACTAGTAGAAACAGCATGATTACCACTGTTTGTTTCTAAATTTGGACGTATCACCCAAGCCTCAGTTACATAATTAACAGGTGCTGCTGGAATGTTGTTGTCTACATTAAAAAGTGACCAACCTAAAGGGTAAGTTAAACTTCCATTAAAATCTTCACTAAAAATTGTTTGACAATTAGAGAATGAAGACATTAATAGTATTGAAACAAAAAGTATATTTTTCTTAGAAATCACTATGATAAAGTATTAAATATGAAATCAAAGATAAATAAATATTATTAAATAAATCGATTTGTAGTTTAGCCATCCATTTGAATTCAAATTATCAGGTCCACAACAAAAAATTGGGACTAAAATTTACGCTAAATTCTAAAAAGAAAAAAAGCGATTGAAAATTAATTCAATCGCTTTTTTTTAAAAATTATAAATGTGTTTTTATTTCTTTTTCAAAGATTCCTTTACAAACAATTCAATTGCAGCAGTCATAGAAGGAGCATTTGGCATTGGTGCGTGAACATCTAATCTCAAGTTGTTTTTGATCACTGCATTCGCTGTCGTTGGTCCAAAAGCAGCAATAGCTGTAGTGTTTTGCTTGAAATCAGGGAAGTTTTTAAACAACGATTCAATACCACCAGGACTAAAGAAAACAAGCATATCATAATAAACATCTTCTAAATCAGATAAGTCAGAAGCAACCGTTCTATATAAAGTAGCTTTCGTAAAGGGAATATTATGAGCCTCTAAAGTTTCAGGTATTTTATCACGCAAAATATCAGTACAAGGCAATAAGAATTTTTCTTTCTTATGCTTTTTCATGACATCCATTAATTCCTCAATTGTTTGTTTTCCGAAGAAAATTTTTCTTTTTCGGTAACTAACGTATTTTTGAAGATAATACGCAATAGCTTCTGAGATACAAAAGTATTTCATAGTATCAGGTACAGTAAATCTAATCTCCTCAGCCATTCTAAAAAAATGGTCAATGGCAGCTTTAGACGTCAAAATTACAGCAGTATGCTCAGGAATATTAACACGTTGTGTTCTAAACTCTTGTGCTCCTATACCTTCAACAAGTATAAATGGCCTGAAATCGATTTTCAGTTTATACTTTTCCGCTAAATCAAAATAAGGTGATTTGTCACCATCAGGTTTCGGTTGAGAAACCAAAATTGTTTTAATAGCCAATGTTTTATAAATTAAATCAATAATAATTTATTGAAATTTTTCGATACCATAGTAATATGCAACATACAACGGTAAAATTTCAAGAGTGCAAAAGTACAAAATAATATAATACCAAGATACACCCTTCCTTAAAACTGCAAAAAGACTTTTAATAAAGCGAACAACAAAGCCTATAATTAACAAAATAACAAAAGTCAATAAAAAATATTCTGAATGCTGAGGATTTAACACCCAAATCAATGCTAAAAAAAACAATAAAAAACCAATGATTTCAATAATAACAGTCGTTTGAAGTACAGGAGCAATAACAACTTTAATTTCTTTAGTTACCAATCCAATAACCCATAAACTGACAATTTGAAGAATAAAAATACAAAAAGGGATAGCTAAAGAAATAAGTAAAGGATTTTCAACTTTATTCCCGAATTTTGTCTGTAAACTTAAATAAACACACGTTGAAATAATTAAAAAATAATTTATAATGAGTGCTATAGAGCTAGATGATAAGATTTTTAAATCTTCTTTAAAGATTTGCTCGAAGTTTTTATTAGCAAAAACTAATTTAAACAAGGAATAAAAAATCGAATGATTTTGAAATTTAGCAAACGTTATGATAATAAAAGAAATTACAACTAATGGTATTACGATATGTGTTAAATTATTTTGACGTAAGTGAAGCATTCCAGGAATTTCTGAAATTACACCATTACCAAATATTTGCTGTATAAAAAAGATCACTATTATTATTTATTTTAATTCTTTATTAGACAAAGTTAACAACCAAATCGATAATAATTCTTTCAACCCAAAAAAAAGAATTATTTTTACACATTCTTATACTTGAAACTATAATATATGGCAACAGATTTATACGTTCATCCAGATTACTATAACATGGATGATTTGCTTACAGAAGAGCATAAAATGATTCGCGACGCTGCGCGTGCATGGGTAAAAAAAGAAGTGTCTCCGATAATTGACGAGCATTATGAAAAAGCTACATTTCCTATGCATATCCTTGGTGGATTAGGTGAAATTGGTGCTTTTGGACCTTATATCCCAGAAGAATATGGCGGACCTGGGTTAGACCAAATTTCTTATGGTTTAATAATGCAAGAATTAGAACGTTGTGATTCTGGTTTAAGATCTACGGCTTCTGTTCAAAGTTCTTTAGTAATGTATCCTATTTGGAAATATGGTTCTGAAGAGCATAAAAATAAATTTCTTCCTAAATTAGCGACTGGTGAAATGATGGGTTGTTTCGGTTTAACTGAACCAGATCATGGATCTAATCCTGGTGGAATGATCACAAATTTCAAAGATGCTGGTGATGGTGAAAACGTTATTTTGAATGGCGCTAAAATGTGGATTTCTAATGCTCCTTTTGCAGATGTCGCAGTAGTTTGGGCAAAAGATGAAACAGGAAGAATCCATGGAATTCTTGTTGAACGTGGAATGGAAGGATTTTCAACTCCTGAAATGCATGGAAAACTTTCTTTGAGAGCTTCTTCAACTGGTGAATTGATTTTCGTTGATGTAAAAGTTCCTAAATCAAATATTTTACCTGGAAGATCTGGATTAGGTGCTCCTTTAAGTTGTCTAGATTCTGCTCGTTTTGGAATTGCTTGGGGTGCTTTAGGTGCTGCAATGGATTGTTATGATCAAGCACTAAGATATTGTAAAGAAAGAACGCAATTTGGTGTTCCAATAGGGGCTTTCCAATTACAACAAAAGAAATTGGCTGAAATGATAACTGAAATCACAAAAGCACAATTACTTACTTTCCGTTTAGGGCAATTGAGAAATGAAGGTAAAGCAACTTCTGCTCAAATTTCTATGGCTAAACGTAACAATTGTGAAATAGCGTTGAACATCGCAAGAGAAGCACGTCAAATTCATGGTGCAATGGGTATCACTAGTGAATTCTCAATGATGAGACACATGGCAAATTTAGAGTCAGTGTTAACGTATGAAGGAACCCATGATGTTCATTTGTTAATTACTGGAATGGATGTTACTGGAATCCCTGCATTCACAAGAGAAATGCCAGAAGGATATTAAAATTTTTTAATTTTTAATTTTTTGTAGGTATAGGGCATATCCGGTACCTACAAAAAATTAAAAATATAAAATCAATCTTTCAACGTATTCATCACAAAAGCCGTCTGAACATTCGATATATTCGGAATATTAGCCAAGGTTTTCTTTAAAAATATCTGGTATTCTTCCATATCTGCAACTTCAATATACAAAGAATAATCAAAATCACCCGCAATATGATAACAAGCTGAAACTTCTTTGATATGAATTATCGCATTTTCAAATCCTTCAATTATATCAGCACTATGTGACTTTAAAGAAACTTGACAAAAGACCTTTAAGCCTTTACCTATTTTCATTTTATCAATAACAGCAATGTATTTTTTGATAATTCCTTTTTTTTCTAATCTCCTGATTCTCTCAAAAGTAGGAGTAATAGAAAGTCCAATCGCAACAGAAACTTCCTTGTTTCCAAGTTTTCCATTCTTTGATAATAGTTCAATAATGTGTAAATCGATTTCGTCTAATTGTACTTTCATAGAATGAATTTCTTTTTATTCTTTTAAATATATATATTTTTTAGATATTTAATACTGTTAATGTGAAAATATTAGAATAATATTCCAATATTGATAAACAACACAGAAATAACATACCTTTGCTTTAGAAAATTAACAACTGGACGACATACTGTTAAACAAAAAGATAATTATCTACTACTATACTATAACTATGAATTAATAGGGTGTTTCTTAGCTGTATATAAGAATCACCCTATTTTTTAATCTTCATAAGCTTTCCATTTTCTCAACAAAGGAAAGAAAAGTAAAATTCCAAGTAACGAATATAGAAAAAATAAGCCTGGTTCTATCAAAAATGATTTATCATAATGTGACTGTAATCGATGGCATTTATCATAATGGTAGTAATAATGAGGATTGTTATAGAGCGAACCAATAATAAACATCAAGTAAATGGGAGCTATAATATAAGTCATTGTAATTAATATATTTAAATATTTTTTACCCATACTTCTATATTTTAGAGCATATAAAGTTGTCCCAATTATTAGTGTAAAAGTAAAAATAAAAGAATTGGTGATTTTATCATCCATGTTATTGTGGCTGAATAGCGTGAAAAATATAATGAAATTTAAAACAACTATCACCCCACCAATAGGAATTGTAATTAATATGTTTTTGATACTAGCAAATTCAAAACCTATAAATAACCAAGTTAAACCCAATGAAATAAATAAAAAGACAAGTGAAATTTCAGTTGCATAAGATCTATTATTTGAAGAATAATAATTACTAAAAATAGATTCTAAATCTGAACTGTTAAAATAATAAGTAGCTTGATTTTCCATCTTTTCAATGGTTAAGTCCTTATCTTTTATGTTCTTATTTATAAAATGAATATCTTCTTCCGGAGAATATTCACTATCTATATATTCGTAATCTTTAATAACACTTTTTAAATCTTTGAATTCTTTGTATTTTAAATAAGCAATAAGATGGTTTGTGTTTATTCTATGCTTCACCTCATATTTATCACATGTTTTTTTAAATTCGTTGATTGAATTTTCAATTTCTGCATATTTTTTATTTTTAACCCAATTAGAAATTAAAATAGAGTGTTTTTCTTTAAAACTAGATCCTTCAACATTATTATCATATATCAAGTTCTGAGAAAAATTGAATATTGAATAGAGTTGTGGATTAAATAGCTCTTTCTCTTTATAATATCTATCAATAATACTCTTCGTTTTACAGTGATTAAGATCTAAATAAATTTCTTTTTGATGATAGAATTGCATTGTATGCCCATCTAATACAATCGTGTTAGAATCATCTATTGGTACTTTATTATTCCATAATTGTTCATTTTCATCAAACGAATTAATGGTTAGATGAGAATATACTTTTGGGTAGATTCTCATATTAATTCTATAATTTTCAGCATCGTGCACTAAAAAAGCTTGACCGATATTAATTTTATCAATATCATATTTAACTTCATTTTCATTGATAAGAATTTCCATTTTTTCTCTACAACCCAAGGTAAAGGGAAAATAAGCACTTACCAATAATGTAAGAGGAACAAATAAATGAAAAAATAATTTCGTAAAATACCCTTTTTGTAAAGGATAATAACTTTTAAAAGCATTGTTTTTATAAAAATAGATAGCCCAAAAAGCGATTATAACTATACAATAAATAACATGAAACAGAATAAACAAACTATTAAAATAATAAGAGTTTATTCTTATGTCTTGCAAGGCTTTCATATTAATTAAACTAAAACCTGAAAGAAAAGAAATAACCCAAATTAAGATACCTGCTAAGAGTAATTGGATAAATTTAGAATGCCAAGTTAAAGGATGATTTTCTAATAAAAAGGTATTGAATTTTTTTAATGATTTCATAATGGCTAAGTTTATTTGAACAACCTTTTAGTGGATTGAGAAATATTACGTACGTAATTAATTTCAATGTCATGCTGTATCAAAGAAGATAACACTTGATTAAATCCAGAACTTTCTTCAATTGTAATCAAATACATTCCGCCATTGTAATCTATGTTTCTAATTGCAATGTTTTCTAAAGCTTTGTTTAACAATTCTCTTTTACAAGCTGTATCTAATTCCATATAACAAAGCTTTTCATCAGCATTATTTGCATCGGATAAATGAGTGGGTGATCCGTTTTTCAAAAACAAAACTTTATCTGAAACCTTTTCAACTTCAAACAACTGTTGTGAACTTAGAATTATCCCTATCGGATTAGATAAACTTTGTGAAAGATTTTTTAGATCTTCAAGAACCATTTGTTGGGCCAACACATCTAAATTGGCTAAAGGTTCATCTAATAATAATATTTTGGGTGCTCGAAGAAATGTTCTAGCTAATTCAAATCTCATTTTAAAACCAGAAGATAATTCATTCCAGTTATGGTTTCTATATTTCCATAAACCAAACCGAATGATCATCATATTAACCATCAACTCATTTTCTTCTCCTTTTATTCCATAATGAGTTGCCGCAAACTTTAAATTACTTTTTAAAGATCCATACCATTTTGGTGTTCTTTGAGGAATATAGGTCAATTTTGTTCTTAAATCGTAATCGGATATGTTGTCATTATCAATATTGTATTCAATTGTGCCTGAATCAAATTTTAAATCCTTGGCTAAAATACGTAATAAAGTCGTTTTTCCATTTCCATTTTCACCCACTAATCCCCAAATGTCTCCTTGATTTACAGTAATTGAAATTTCTCCTAATTTGAAGTTTCCTCTCCCATATTTTTTAAAAATAGTTGAGGCTTTTAATAATTCTTGATGCTTAGCAACGACAACATCTACCGTTGATAGTTTTGAAATAAATGAAATTACTTTTTGAGTTAACTCTTCATCAGAAGGTAAATTTGTTTCTTTCCAATCAGTTAATTCAATACATTCCTTATAAAATTCAAGATTCTTAGCGTCTAAAACACAGTCAATTAGTTTTCTGTACCCCAAATTTGTATCACCATTCTTAAAATGATCCGTTACATTTTGAAGCTTTTCTTGGTATGTAAGCATATTGATAAAGGGAATTATAGGTTAATTTAATGGTATTTACCTTCAAAGAATAAACGAAATGAATTGTAATAATCGGTTAATTAAACTTGTTGAAATTGAATCATTTTACACCTATTCTCCAACCCAACATTTAACATTAAAAATCAAACATCCTCTTATTTCTCCTTAGAAATTATCTCAAACAATTCATTCAAATTTGGAGAAATGATAATTTCAATTCTTCTATTTTTAGCTTTATCTTTTAAATCAACTGGTACATATTCAGAACGTCCAGCAGCCATTAATTGAACTGGATTCATTTTTGAATTGGCCATCATAATTTCAACAACTGCTGTAGAACGGAGAACTGATAATTCCCAATTATTTCTAGGACTAGTTGGACTTGTAAATTTATCGGTATCAGTGTGACCTTCAACAACAATCTCAACTTCTTTTTCGGTTTCTAATACTTTCGCTAAATCAACCAATGCTTTTTTACCTTCGGCTTCAACAACTGTACTTCCAGAACTGAATAACAATTTCGCTTCAAGGCTAACATAGATTTTTCCGTTTTTTTGAACGACAGTCAATCCTTTATTTTCAAATCCTTTCAATGCATTCGCAACTTTCGTTTTCAAGGCTTTTACAGCATCTTCTTGTCTCTGAATCATTTCTTCCAATTCATTCACACGTTGTTCTCTTTCAGCTAACAATTTTGATTTGATCGCTAATTCAGCCTCCATTGCATCTGAAGCATCTTCTCTTCTTTGTAATTCTAAATTTTTAGCTTCTAATTCTGATTGTAAACCTGCTGTTTCTTTGGCTCCAGAAGCTCTTAATTTATCATATTTAGATTGTAAATGATTGTTTTCATCCAATACTTTATCGTATTGAATATGCAACAATCTTAATTTTGAACCTAATTCTGTTGTATCAGTTATCAACGCTGATATATCTTTTTTTGCAACATCATGAAGGGTTGATAAATCTAAATATTTCCCCTCAAAATCTAAAGAACTCGCTTTGTATTTCTCCAATGCTTCACTGCATTCTTTTTCACGAGCTAAAAGGTCATTGTATTTTTTTACAGGAACGCAAGAAATTAAGACCAATGAAGTTGCTATGAATAGATATCTAATTTTCATCTCTATATATTTTTTATATAATTTTTCAATATTAACCCGCCTACTGACGGATAGTAAGAGCTATTTAATTAAACAAACAACAATTACCAACAACAAAGATGAGAATGATAATTGTTGATTTATTTGAAAGCCAAAGAAATTATGAACGTTGAAAGGTGGATAAAGCGTTTAAATAAAAAGAGAGAACACCTTTAAGCGATAGAAAAAGATTTATTTATGTGCTTTTTTTCAGCATATAAACTAAACAGATTTCAATCAAAATTCTAAAGACAGATTTTTAACATTTTTTCACCACCAATTTTAGAGTTATATTAATTAATAAAATAACTTCGTATTTCAAAATGTTGAGATTATGAGAACAAATCACGAGATAGATTACGAAATTATTGGTGTTGAAATGCAATGCATTGAAATTGAATTGGATCCAAATGAAACAGTAATTGCCGAGCCAGGTGCATTCATGTATATGGATCAAGGAATAGAAATGGAAACAATCTTTGGCGATGGATCAACTCAACAAGGTTCTGGTTTCATGAATAAATTATGGGGAGCTGGGAAACGATTGTTAACAGGTGAAAGTATGTTTATGACTGCATACACACACACAACAACCGGTAAAGCTAAAGTAGCATTTGCGTCTCCTTACCCTGGAAAAATTATTCCCCTAGATTTAAGTGAATATGGCGGGAAAATTATTTGCCAAAAAGATGCATTTTTATGTGCAGCAAAAGGTGTAGCAGTTGGAATTGAATTTCAAAGAAAATTAGGTACTGGATTATTTGGAGGAGAAGGTTTCATCATGCAAAAATTAGAAGGTGATGGATTAGCTTTTTGTCATGCAGGTGGTCACATTATTAAAAGAATTTTAAGAACTGGTGAAACATTAAGAGTTGACACTGGCTGTATTGTAGCTTATACGCAAGAAGTTAATTATGACATTAAATACGTAGGCGGAGTAAAAAACATGATTTTTGGAGGAGAAGGGATCTTTTTTGCAACTTTACAAGGACCTGGAGAAGTTTGGTTACAAACACTTCCAATTTCTCGTTTAGCCTCTCGTGTTTTATCTTTTAGTTCTCCCGGAGGAAGAAAAGAAGAAGGTAGTATTTTGGGTGGTTTAGGAAATTTGTTTGATGGAGATGGAAGATAAAAATTAAATTGAATGAATAGTGGGAGTATGATAATTTGTAATACTCCCTTTTTTATTATCACCCTGTACAAGCACAAATAAATATCCTTTCAGATTCTAAATCTCAATTAAACAATTTGTTTAAGAGCCTTAAATTGTTATTTTTGTAAATAATCAAAATATTAAAAATTGATCGATTTAATTTTAAAAGGAATAGTAACTGGATTTATCTTGAGTATAATGATAGGTCCTGTGTTTTTTATTTTAATGGAAACAAGTATCCGAAAAGGTATTAGGTCAGCAATTGCTTTTGATCTTGGAGTTTTGTTAAGTGACATGATTTATATTCTTATCGCCTACGTTTTTTATTCCGAGGTAGCGAGTATAACTGGAGGAGGAAAAAACAATGAATTAGCTAAAATAATAGGCGGAATTCTTTTTATAATATATGGAATAGTTACCTTTTTTAAAAAATTAAAACACGCACCATTAGATGAGGAAGGAAATGTCATTCAAAATCAAAAGGATTATATTTTACTTTTATTAAAAGGGTTCATATTAAATATTGCTAATCCATTTGTAATCATATATTGGTTCAGCGTAATGACATTAGCTTCTCAACAATCTCAATCAAGTCTTACGACAGGTGATTCTTCCCCAATAATGTTCTTTATCGCTATTATTTTAATCACTTTTTTTTCGATCGATATTCTGAAAATTATTGGAGCAAAAAAACTTCGTCCATTGGTAACTGATAATTTATTAAAAGGATTGAATCAATTAACAGGCATTGTCTTTTTATGCTTTGGTTTGTTTTTAATTATTAAAGTGTTTTTAATTAAACAGTAACTTTTTAATAGGAAAATCATTATATCTTTAAAATTTACATTTATGCAAAGCTATTTCAAAATACTTTTTATTTTATTTCCTTTTATTCTATCTTCTCAAATTAAAAGAGAAAATTTAACCAAAAAAGAGTTTACATATTGGGACTATAAACAAACGATGATTTTATCGTCTGGATCTTATTACGTGGATAAAATTGGCGAAACAAAAGAAAAACATGGTTTGTGGATTTATTATGATAAAGCAGGAGTAGTAGTTGAAGAAAGTAACTATTACAGAGGCGTATTAGATGGAAGAGTGATCATGCGTTATTCAAATGGAAAACTAAAACAAGAAGGATACTTTAAAAAGAAATCTCTTTTAAATAAATTCGTTTCATATCAAGATAGTATTTATCGGGAATGGTATGAAACAGGAACGCTTGAAGAAGAAGGAATGTTTAAAGAAGACCTGAAAGTAGGAGTTTGGAAATATTATTATTTGGATGGGAAAATTAAATCTCACGAAGAGGAAATAGACAGTTTGGTGTATATTAGAAATTTCTGGTCAAGAGATTCAGCGCATACGCAAACAATTAAAGATGGTACTGGTCAAATGGTTACATATCATACAACTGGAGCCTTGTGCGAACTCTATGAATACAAAAACGGTCGGCCTGATGGTCCATTTGAAGATTGGAGTATTTATGGATATATTACGCTAAAAGGTTTTTTCAAAGAAGGCGAAAAAGAGGGTGAATGGAATTATTATTACTATACGGGAGAATTAGAAAAAACGAGTCATTATTCAAGAGGAATTCTAAACGGATCTTACAAATGTTACTATTATAACGGTGTATTAAATACAACGGGAGTTTATTTTGAAGGGAATTATTTTGATGGTAAAAAAGATGGTCTTTGGAAATGGTATACAAATACTAATTCTCTTGATATGCAAGGAACATTTGTAAAAGATCTACAAGACGGAGAATGGTCTTATTTTTATCCAACAGGAGAAAAATCATACATTGCTCATTATACAAAAGGATTAAAATCTGGAAGTTGGATTTATTGGTATAAAGATGGTTCTACTTTTAAAAAAGGAGATTATTTAAACGATGAAAAAAATGGAAAATGGCAAACCTGGTATGAAGATGGAACTTTGCTAATGGATGGCAATTATTTGTTAGGGAAAGAAGAAGGTTTGTGGTTAAATTATTGGCCAAATAGTAAATTGAAAAATTCTGCTGTATTTAAAACTGGCGAAATGAATGGAGAATGGTTATCCTATTTTGAATCTGGACATTTAAAAATGACTGGATTTTATAAAAACAATTTCAAAAATGGAAAATGGTCAAATTATTTTGAAAATGGAAAACCAAAAGACTTAGTAACTTATAAAGTTATAGAAGTAAAACCAGAAGATGAATTTGGAGTTATGACAGGTCACAAGGTAAAAGAAAGTGTTCTACATGGCCATTCTATAACGTATTCATCTAAAGATTATAGAATGAATGAAGAAGGAAATTATAAAAACGGTAAAAAAGATGGCATTTGGAAAGAGTATTATCCTGGAGGAAAAATTGTTGGTGTTGAAATGACCTATAAAAATGGAGAGTTACATGGAACAATGAGAGAATATAGTAGAACAGGAGGTATAACTTCTGAAGCAAATTATTCTAAAGGAGTAAAAAATGGATCCTTTAAAATATATGACCAAAACGGAAAAGTAAGTCTTGAAAAAATGTTTGTAAATGGAATTGCGGAAAATTAATTAATCATTTCTTTTAAATTCTCTGTAAACAAACGAATCGCAATAGCTAAAAGAATGATTCCAAACACTTTCTTCATAATTGCAATTCCACCTTCTCCCAAAACTTGCTCTATTTTCTTTACAGATTTTAGAACAATATAAATAATGATAACATTAATTATAATGGCAAGTATTATGTTAATTGTATCGTATTCAGCTCTTAATGAAATTAAAGAAGTCATTGTTCCAGCACCTGCAATAATTGGAAAAGCTAGAGGAACAATACTTGCCGTTTTCCCAGAAACATCATCTCTGAAGAGTCGAACTCCCAAAATCATCTCAAAAGCCATAGCGAATAATAAAAGTGAACCAGCAACTGCAAAAGCTTCAATGGATACACCAAATAAACTTAAAATACTTTCACCTAAAATTAAGAATCCAATCATGATTCCAAAAGACACAAAACTTGTTTTCGATTCATGAATATCACCCGAAGTTTCCTTGATTTTAATAATTAAAGGTACCGAACCAATTATATCAATTACTGCAAACAAAACCATTGTAGCTTTAAATAAATCAGTTGAATTAAATCCATTTAAAAAATCAAACATGTAAAAAAGGAATTAAAGTTTTCTCTATAACGTAAGAAAAGTAAGAATGTTCTAAATATTGAATTTTACGTTGAATTGAAGGTAAATCATCACTTTCAATAACAGGACAATGAAATTGAGCAATAATTCTACCTTCATCAAAATTTTCGTTTACATAATGAATAGTAATTCCTGTTTCAGTTTCTTTATTTGCTAAGACAGCTTCATGTACATGCTGACCATACATTCCTTTCCCCCCATATTTTGGAAGAAGAGCTGGATGAACATTGATGATTTTATCAGAATAATTTTCTAATAAATAAACCGGTATTTTTCTTAAATAACCCGCTAAAATAATAAAATCAACTCCGTTTTCTTTGCATGTTTTAGTCAATAAAACACCATCTGAAACCTGTTCATTATTTAAAACAATTACTTTTGTTTTTTTTAAAGAAGCAGCTTCAACAATTGGAGCATCTTTTTTATTAGATAAGACAAAAGAGACTTCAATTGAAGCATGTGAAGCAAAATAATCAATTATTTTTAACGCGTTACTTCCACTTCCAGAAGCAAACAATGCAAGTTTAAGTTTTCCCATGATGCAAAGTTATAAAAGTATCGTTTTAATTAGACTAGAATTAGAATATATAATTAAGATAAAAAGATATCTTTCGTTAAAATTTCCAACATTTTACCATTTTAAATGGAATAGATTAGAATAATATAAAATAAATCACTTTTTTGAATTAGATAAAAAATCAATATATCCCTTTGAAAATGGACATTTACTTGATTCATGAAAGTATTAGTATTAGAATAGTTGATAATAAAATGAGTAATAATTTTGTTTTTCGATTCTAAATTTTTTTCTTTGTGCCTTATAATTCATTAAAAAAATTAGAAATGTCTGAAATCAAAACGAAAGTAATATCTATTATAGTAGATAAATTAGGAGTTGAAGAGAGCGAAGTAACAAACGAAGCAAGTTTCACAAATGATCTTGGAGCTGATTCTCTTGACACAGTAGAATTGATTATGGAATTTGAAAAAGAATTCAATATAGCTATTCCAGATGATCAAGCTGAAAACATCCAAACGGTTGGTGATGCTGTTACTTACATCGAAGAGCACAAAAACTAAGAAAAAAATTATTGCTGAACAAAGGTATTCTGTATGGAATTAAAGAGAGTTGTTGTTACGGGTTTAGGCGCACTTACGCCAATTGGAAATACTGTTTCTGAATATTGGGAATCATTAATTCAAGGTAAGAGTGGTGCTGCTATTGTTAAACAATTCGATGCGTCTTTGTTCAAGACTCATTTTGCTTGTGAAGTGAAGGATTTCAATGCGGAAGACTTTATCGAACGTAAAGAAGCAAGAAAATTAGACCAATTTTCACAGTACGCCATGGTTTCTGCTGCAGAAGCTATGGCTGATTCTGGATTAATGGAATCAAACCCAAATGTTGACCGTATCGGTGTTATTTGGGGATCTGGAATTGGTGGTCTTAAAACATTTCAAGACGAAGCAGAAAATTTCTTTGCTGGCGACGGAACTCCAAAATTTAATCCTTTCTTTATTCCTAAAATGATTGCTGATATTGCTGCAGGGCATATTTCTATCAAATATGGTTTAAGAGGACCTAATTATGTAACCGTTTCTGCTTGTGCTTCTGCAACTAATGCGATTATTGATGCCTACAATTATATCCGTTTAGGTAAAGCTGATGCTTTTGTAACGGGTGGATCTGAAGCAGCTGTAAATATAATGGGATTAGGTGGATTCAACGCTCTTAGAGCGTTATCTACACGTAATGATTCTCCTGAAACAGCTTCTCGTCCTTTTGATTTAGACCGTGATGGTTTTGTCTTAGGTGAAGGTGCTGGAGCAATAATTCTTGAAGAATATGAGCATGCTATCAAAAGAGGTGCAACTATTTATGCTGAAATAGCAGGTGGTGGTATGGCTGGTGATGCATATCATATGACCGCACCTCATCCGGATGGATTAGGAGCAAGAAATACAATGATAGCAGCTTTGGAAGATGCAGAGATGGATCCAACTGAAATTGACTACATAAATGTTCATGGTACATCTACTCCTCTAGGAGATGTTGCAGAAGTAAAAGCTATCGAATCTGTATTTGGAGAACATGCTTACAATTTAAATATTAGCTCTACTAAATCAATGACTGGCCACTTATTAGGTGCTGCTGGAGCAATTGAGGCAATCGCTTGTATTTTAGCTGTAAAAAATGATATTATTCCTCCAACAATTAATCATGTTACAGATGATCCTGCTTTTGATAGTAGATTAAATTTCACCTTTAACATTGCACAAAAAAGAGTTGTGAATGTTGCTTTATCAAATACGTTTGGTTTTGGCGGACACAATACAAGTGTGATTGTTAAGAAATTTAAAGGGTAATTGATTAGGCTTTCTTCATTCTTTTCCAAAAGGAAAACAAAGGATGAAAAAGCATTAATACGTTTCATCGTTAAACGTTTTGGTTATCACCCCAAAAAAACTTCTTATTTTTTTCAAGCTATTACGCATAAATCTTTGAGTAATAATAGTGATTCTGAATCTTCTAATGAACGACTAGAATTTCTTGGCGATTCAATATTAGATGCGGTGGTTGCTGAATATGTCTATTCTCGTTTTCCTGATGATGACGAAGGCTATTTAACAAAAATTAAATCAAAATTAGTTTCCAGAAAAACTCTTTCTTTAATTGCAGAAGAAATGGAATTACGTGAAGTTATTCGTTACCAAAGAGGAAGAACAATCAATTTAAATACCCTTGAAGGAAATGCTTTTGAAGCAATCATGGGGGCTATTTACTTAGACAGTGGATATGAAGCTGTTAAATCTTCTATCAATAATCATGTCTTCAAAAAATATGTTGATTTAAACAGGGTTCTTGAAGAAGAAATTGATTTCAAATCTAAATTATTTATTTGGAGTCAGAAAAATCAATTTAAACTCGATTTTGTTGTTTTATCAGAAGAAAATCATGGAGGAAATTGGACCTACACTGTTCTTGCAACCGTAAACGAAAAACACTATGGCCGTGGAGTTGGTTCATCTAAAAAAATGGCCGAACAGGCTGCTTCTAAAGAAACACTGGAATTGATTGGGGATGTTTGATGGGTTGATTTATAAGTCTATTGTAGGTGGTGGAGGCTTTATATATAAAGCCTTTACAATATTTATTTTTTCCCAATCTTTGCATGCCCAAACCTCACAACAACTTCCCGATTTACCATTTCATCTATATCCAGATTCTACTTCTTCTTTGCATCAATTTCTTAAGAAAGACAAATACTTGTTGGTTGAAATTTGGTCGATTACTTGTTCTCCTTGTATAAAATCATTTCCATTGTTAAATGAATATCAAGCTAAGTATCCAGATAACTTAACAATTCTTACTTTGTTAGATATCGATTTTGACAAAGACATTGAATGGAAAGAAATAGCGAGTAAACACCAAAAAGACAATGTATTTATTCAAGGATATTCTACTCCTGAAATAAATACCGAATTTAATAGGAATGGTTATCCCAATTATTTTCTATTTGATGATACAGGAAAATTGATTGGATTAGAATATAAAGGAACAGATATTTTAAAGATTTTTGAGGCGTTTATTCTCAAATAATCGTCGAAGCTCTATACAATTTCAATTCATCCCAACTTACAGTATCTCCCAATTTTTCTTTCAACGGAGTAATTGATGTTTCATGATAATCTTCAAAAATGGTTTCCAATTCATTGATTCTTTCTTTGCTCATGACATCAGATAATTCTATTTCTTCTGCTTTAATTAAATTAATGAAATGACTATTTATCGTTTTTTCAGATAGTTGACGAATCTTAGAAATCTGATGAATTGAATGTCCTTCTCGAATTAAATCCAAGGTTAATTCAAAAGTTGTACGTTTAATTTTGACTTCTTTTGCTGTTTTCTTATGGACAGTTATTGGAATTAATTCTTCTCCATTTTCATCGTCCATATCCAATAAAGACTTCGCTTGTCGCTTTTCTTGTTTGATTATTGCGATTTTAGCAATTTTGTAGTTTTTCAACTCTTCATTCCAAACTACTTCTTTTGTAATTTCACGACCGCTTAAAGCCAACTCTATTAACAACCTTCCTTTCTTCAATTTTAAAACTGCTTCAACTTGCAATTGATCCAATTCATTTAATTCCTCTAGATAAACTTTGGTTTTTGAAATACGTTCGAGCTCTGCAATTTTCTTCAACGTCGAATAAACAACACCGTCTAATATTTTAAAAAAGTATGAATAAGCTGCCTGAACTCTTTCGTGAATATGTTCTAAATCTTCGTTCTCTTTTTGAAATAAAAATGCTAATTGATGTTGGAATTTCTTAGCAGCATCCAATGTAGATTGAACAGCTTGTGATTGATGAGTGACCCAAGATTTCGCTTTTCCTTTTTCAGATTTTGAAGGAACTAGTTTATAACTTGCTTCGTGAATTCCCCATTTACTGACTAATTCATGCCAATCAAATGCATCCGATAAAGAATCCAATAAGAATTGCTTTGATCCTCTTTTTAATGCATCTGAAAGCATTTTTTCATCCGCTTTATTGTTCGCGTAATTCACAACATTTCGATCATTGGAAAGTCCATTCATTCGCATAGGACTCGTTAAAACCAATCCTTTCAAAGAACGCAATCGTGAAAGAGCAACATAAGCTTGACCAGGAGCAAAAACTTGAGAAACATCCAAAACAGCTTTTTCGAAGGTCAAACCTTGACTTTTATGAACAGTAATTGCCCAAGCTAATTTCAAAGGATAGTGAACAAACGTCCCTAATATCTCTTCGGTGATCTCTCCTGACGTTTCATCCAAAACATAACGGATATTTGTCCATTCGTATTTTTGTACGTCTATCGTCTTATTTTCATCCGGAAAATGAACCATAATTTCATCTTCACCCAATGACTCAATTCGACCCATTTTTCCATTATAGAAATTTTTCTCAAATGAAATGTCGTTTTTAATGAACATTACTTGAGCTCCAACTTTCAATTCGAAACGTTCATCAACGGGAAAAAGGTGTTTAGGAAAATCGTCTATAATTTCTGCATCAAAAAACAATGATTTACCATTTAATGCTTGCAAAGCTTTCGAATTAATCTCATCCGCTTTTGCATTATGTGTTGTAAGTGTTATATAACCTTCATGTTCAGTTGGATTAAAATCAGGTTGAACATATTTATTCATGGTTAAAATATCCGCTTCAGTGATTTCATTGTTCCTTAAATTATTTAGAACATTGATAAACTCATCATCATTTTGACGGTAAATCTTAGATAATTCAATATAAACTGGAGCTTGTTCTTGGATTACTCGTGCATGAAAGAAAAACATTCCACTATAGTAATTTCTTAAAATTCCCCATTCTTCTTGTTTAACAACAGGTGGTAATTGCAATAAATCACCAATATATAAAACCTGAACTCCGCCAAAAGGACGGTTGTTTTTTCTAATATTTCTCAACGTCCAATCGATAGCATCTAGTAAATCAGCACGTAGCATACTGACTTCATCAACAATCAATAATTCCATGTTACGAATTAAATTTTTCCGTTGACTGTTCATTTTGAAATGTCGAATTAAACTATCTTTCGACTCCAATTTCATTGTTTCTGAAAAATGAGCAGCCACATTAAATTCTGGAATAAATCCACCAAAAGGCAATTGAAAAAAAGAATGAATCGTAACACCACCGGCATTTAAAGCTGCAATTCCAGTTGGAGCAACAATAATAGCTTGTTTATGAGTAGATTCAATGATTTTACGTAACAAAGTTGTTTTCCCTGTCCCTGCTTTTCCTGTAAGAAAAACCGATTGATTGGTTTGATTAATAAACCGCTCTGTAAATTCTGCTGGATTTGAAATACTTAAATCTATTTCAGTATTGTTATTGGATGTGTTTTCTATCATGACTTATATGAAGATAATCAAAAAGATTAGATGGACAATAAAAACCTAAGTAATTTGTAATTAAAACTAATACACTTCCCCTTTAGGAGGGGGACCGAGGGGGAGGATTTTCCGACAGTCTTACTATAATTGATAAAAAACCTATTCACAATTATCCTCTCTCTTAATCCCCCTCCAAAGTGGGGAAACAAAAAATTACAGGTTGAAATAACGAAAATTGAATAAATTAATTAGAATTAATTTTTTAACTGTATCATTCATTTATTCTTTGGAAGTTATTTATTCT
>CANJKA010000053.1 GCA_947474675.1 Flavobacteriales bacterium | reverse complement strand
ATTGTTAATTAACAATAACTACTTAATCAATTTTCATTAAATAATTTAACAAGCAATCCTGATAAAATGAAAAAAGAAAAATTAAGATCAGTATACTTAGCCAAAAGAAAAGAGCTTAACAAACAAGAAGTGGAAAAAAAATCAAACTTAATTTTTGACATAATTGAAAATAATTTCATTTTAAAGAACAAAAAAATAAGTCTGTTTTTGACAATTGAAAAACTAAACGAAATTAACACTTTCTCCTTTTTAAAAAAAGTGTTAACAACCTGTAAATTAATAGCAACACCTAGATCCGATTTTAAATTAAACGAACTTATTCATGTAAAATTTAAATCCCTTGACCAACTAAAAACAAGTGAGTTTGGCATCCCTGAATCAGAAGATGGAGAAATAATACAACCTGAAGATTTTGACATTGTTTTTGTTCCTTTATTGACAATTGACAAATCTGGAAATCGTGTAGGATATGGAAAAGGTTTTTACGATCGGTTTTTAAGTAAATGTAAGCCCGAATGTATATTTATCGGTATTTATATCTTCGAAGAAATTGAAGAAATTGAAGATGTGAATTGCGATGACATCAAACTTAATTACTGCATAACCCCAACTAAAATAATCACTTTTTGAAAGTAAAAATCCAATAATTTTAATAGATTCTAAAAAAAGGTAACTTCTTTTAAATCTTTTCGTTAAATAATTATTAAATTAAGTGTTAATTTAATGAAACAATGAAAATGCTACTAGTTTTATGTTGGATTGTAACAAGCTCATTTATGCTTGTAAGTCCTCCTCACGCAGCGTTCGGTGTAAAAGTTTCATTCCAATCTACAGGTGCATTAACAACCTATATTGCTTATATTGATAATGGACGAACTCACACTCATTTAAAGATAATTTCGGAAACTGAATTTATAAAAATAGCATCAGGTCATTGGCCAAGTATTTATAACCCAACTAGGAAAAATTATTTTGAAGAACATAATTATATGTGTGGTGTTTTAAAAGATTCATTTACTTTAAAAGACTATACCTATTGTGTACCTCTAGATTCTTTATGGAAACTACATTTTGAAAAAAACCCTTTAGATGTTACTAAAGGAAAAGGTTGGAGCAACAAACAATTCAACCCATCTCTTAGTCAAGAGTTATTTCTATATAAAAATTACAATGTTGCCCATATTGATTCAGATTTTTTCTTAGATACAAATATGTGGAAAATTCTAGGAGACGTACAAAACAAAGAATGGATAGACAAATACAAATGTTTAAAATAATAGAATAAAAAAAAATATTTTTTTATATAAAATTAATTGTAATTCTAAACTTTGCTTTTATCTTTACAACATAACACAAGAAAAATCTAAAGATTATGTTTGATAACAACGAATTTAAAAAATACGCTACTAAGCACATGGGGCTTAACAGTATGCATGTTGAGCATTATATTGAATCATCTGTTACTCCATATATCATTGAAGAACGTCAAATGAACATGACTCAGATGGATGTTTTTTCAAGACTTATGATGGATAGAATTATCTTTTTAGGAACTGGAATAAATGATCAGGTGGCAAATATTGTAAATGCTCAATTATTGTTTTTAGAATCTGCAGATTCTAAAAAAGATATTCAAATATATTTAAACTCTCCAGGAGGATCTGTATATGCTGGCTTAGGTATATACGATACTATGCAATATATTAAACCAGATGTCGCTACAATTTGTACAGGTATGGCAGCTTCAATGGGAGCAGTTTTAATGTGTGCTGGAGCTGAAGGAAAAAGATCTGCATTAAAACACTCTCGAGTAATGATTCACCAACCTTTAGGGGGAGCACAAGGCCAAGCTTCTGACATTGAGATCACTGCAAGAGAAATTCAAAAATTGAAAAAAGAATTATACGATATTATAGCAACTCACTCTAAACAATCTTACGAGAAGGTTTGGGCAGATTCAGATCGTGATTACTGGATGACAGCTGAAGAGGCAAAAGCTTACGGAATGATCGATGAAATTTTATTGAGAAACCCAAAATAATTAAAACTTAAAATAATTAAAAGTCATTTATCAATTGATGAATGGCTTTTTTTGTAAAAATACCATGGCTAAAAAAGAATCGGGATGCTCATTTTGTGGAAGACCAAGAAATGAAGTTCAAATGTTAATAGCGGGTGTGACAGGTCACATTTGTGAAAGTTGTGTAACTCAAGCAAACACGATAATATTAGAAGAAGATTTAGTAAAGAAAAAAACAAAATCTGTTGCCGTAAACGTTTTGAAACCGACTGAAATAAAAGCAAAACTAGACGAATATGTGATTGGTCAAGATGATGCCAAAAAAACACTTTCTGTTGCCGTTTACAACCATTATAAAAGATTAAATCAGCCTCCTGTTAAAGATGAAGTTGAAATTGAAAAATCAAATGTCATTCTTGTAGGGAGAACAGGGACAGGTAAAACTCTTTTAGCAAAAACAATTGCTAAAATGTTAAATGTCCCTTTTTGTATTGCTGATGCAACTGTTTTAACTGAAGCTGGATATGTAGGAGAAGATGTCGAAAGTATCCTTTCTAGATTATTACAAACTGCAGACTACAATGTTGAAGCAGCTGAAAAAGGAATTGTTTTCATCGATGAAATAGATAAAATTGCTAGAAAAAGTGACAACCCTTCAATAACTAGAGATGTTTCTGGTGAAGGAGTACAACAAGCATTATTAAAACTATTAGAAGGATCAATTGTAAATGTTCCTCCACAAGGAGGTAGGAAACATCCTGAACAAAAAATGATTCAAGTTGACACTAAAAACATTTTATTTGTCTGCGGCGGAGCATTTGATGGGATTGAAAAATTGATAGCTAGAAGAATAAATAAAAAAGCGATTGGTTTTACAAATAAAGAAGAAGAAAGAATAGATGGAGATAATTTTTTAAAATACATCAATCCTACAGATATTAAAACATTTGGTTTAATACCAGAATTAATTGGTCGATTCCCAGTCTTAACATATTTAGAACCTTTAGATGCGAAAAGTTTAAAGAGAATAATGACAGAACCGAAAAACGCACTTGTCAAACAATACGTTAGATTATTTGAAATAGACGGAATTAAATTAAGTTTTGATGGGGATGTATTGGATTACATCGTCAATAAAGCAATTGATTTTAAACTAGGAGCTCGTGGATTAAGATCAATATGTGAAGCGATTTTGACTGAAGCAATGTATGAACTTCCTTCTAAAAATGAAACAGAATATAAAGTGACAATTAAATATGCTGAATCTCAATTTTCAAAATCAAAAATGGCGAAATTAAAAATTGCATAATCTAATAATAGTTTCTTATTAAAAACGGAGATCTTTTTAATAAGAAACTCCGTTTTTTTTTTAGAATAATAGTACATAAATCAAAATCTCAAATTTGAAAAAAATACACATACTAATTTTTACAACTTTACTTATTATAAGTTTTTTGCTTGTTATAAATAAAAAAACTTATAACAAAGAAACAAATTACAAATTAAAAAGTTGCCAAAAAAAGCATGTGAAATGTAAAGAATATGAATATTTTTCCTGGCAACTAAATGATAGTATTCACAATTATTTAGAAGGATCGTATCTTAATGGGATAAAAAAAACATTAAAATATCCAAACGAGATTAGTCCTTACTTAATAAAAGGAGAATTAAAAAAAATTCAAAACAATAAATACTATATAATTGATTCCTTAAAACATAGCTATCCTTTCTTGATACCAAATGCGGAAAAATTACTAAATGATATTGCTGTAAAATTTCAAGAAAAATTAACCAATACAAATTTAAAAGGAATTCGCTTAATAGTAACCTCTGTACTAAGAACATCAACAACAATAAAACAATTAAGGCGAAGAAATAAAAATGCTATAAGACATAGTGCCCATCTACACGGTACAACTTTTGATATTGATTATTATGAATACAATCATAAAAATAAAATAACCATTTCTGAAAGAGAAATATTAAGAGACATTCTAGCTAAAACATTATTTGATTTTAGAAAAAATGAAAAATGTTGGGTGACCTACGAAAAATATCAAACGTGTTTCCATATAGTTAGCAAAGAAAAGTCAACATGATAAAATAGTTTTCAACGATACAGTATTAATTCTTTTTCAAAACTGACCAAAAAGAAAGACACAAATAAACTTAGATTTGAAAAAAAGATAAAATGAAGGACATATCAATATATTTCTCACCAATTGAAGTTGAACTTACTAAAAAAGAAGGTACGATTGGTAGTAATATCGAAATATATACAGAAGGAAATTTTCCAGAAATAAAGAAAGATAGCATAGCAATAATCTATGTCCCAGAATTTAGAAACGGTGAAGTCCAATATCAAGGAAAAAAGAATGACTTATTTAGATCTGAATTATATTCGTTGTACATTGGCTTAAACTGGTCAAAACAAATCTATGATTGTGGAACAATTCTTCCAGGTAATGAAATTGAAGACACTTACTTTGCTGTATCACAAGTCACCGCTGAACTAGTACAAAACAATATTATACCAATAATAATAGGAGGTACACAGGATTTAACATTTGCAACCTATAAAGGTTATGAAAAGCTAGAGCAAATGGTCAATATTTGTTCAATTGATAATAAACTAGATTTAGGTAATCCAGAAGAAACAATTTCAAAAGATGGATTCATAAGCAATCTTTTAACTCATAGACCTTGCTATCTCTTCAATCATTCAAACATAGGTTGTCAAGCTCCATTAGTAAATAAAAATGAAATTGACCTTTTTGAGAAATTATATTTTGATATATGTAGACTTGGCGAATTTAATTCAGATTTTAAAATTGCAGAACCATACCTAAGAAACGCAGATATACTAAGTTTAGATTTAGAAAGCATAAAAAGTTCTGATTTTAATGGGGAAAATTATAATAATCCGAATGGTTTCTATTCAGAACAAATTTGCCAAATATCAAAATACGCAGGTATTAGTGATAAATTAACATCATTTGGAATCTACAATTTATACCCAACAGGTAATTCAAAATCAGTAAACAATCTTGTAGCACAATTTATTTGGTACTTTCTAGACGGAGTATCAATGAGAAAAGGAGATTTTCCAATTGGGAGCAAAAAAGATTACACAAAATTTCTGGTAAGCATAGATGATTTTAATGATGAGATAATATTTTATAAAAGTGATAAATCAGAAAGATGGTGGATGGAAGTGCCATACCCTTCTCAACATGGAGATAAATACGAGAGACAACATTTAGTTCCATGCGATTATAAAGACTACGAAATGGCAATGAAAAACGAAGTCCCAAACTTATGGTGGAAAACATATCAAAAACTAGGATAAAATAAAAATTAATAGAAAAAATAAAACAAAAGCTATCCAATTATAAAAAAAACCACTTTTTTTTATAAAAAACACGTATATATAAATAATATTAACTATTTTAGACGCCAATTACAAGGTTTTAAAAATTGATAATTAAAGTTAAGAACTGTTATATGTACAAAATTTCGATTGTATTAATTATTTTTATTTCAGGTATAGCAAGTGTTTCAGTTGCACAACAAGATATGATGTTAACACATTTTATGTATAATAAAATGGGGTTAAATCCTGCAACAACTGGAATCGATGATGGGTTTTGTGCTACATCAATTTACAGAAACCAATGGGATAAGGTAAGTGGTGCACCAAATACAGGTCTATTAAACGCCGAAGGAAATTTAAGCAGATGGAATCTTGGAGGAGCAGGTATAAACTTTTATCATGATGCTATTGGATTTAGCAGGCAAAATAATGTAATGTTAAATTACTCTCAACCAATAGGAATTGCAAATGGAGATAAGGTTGCAATAGGATTAGGGATTGGACTTCAAAGTTTAGGTATAGGTAATGAATGGGTGACACCTGATGGAACACCTGCAAATCAAGATAACTCAATACCATTAGGGTTTTCTTCAAAAGGACTAGATGTTAATTTTGGTTTGTATTATCAATCAACAAGAAATTTTTATGTAGGATTATCAAGTACACATCTTAATGCCTCAAAATTAGCGAACAAAACAGATAAGACTCAAGTGTATGAATTACAAAGACATTATTATATAATGGCTGGTTACAAATACCAATTATCTAATTCTAATAACTATTTAGATTTTCAAACACTTTATAAAACAGATTCAAAAAAATCTCAAGTAGAAATTAACACACGTTTTATAATGGGGACAAAAGGGTATGCTGGTTTAACTTATAGAACATCAGATGCATTGTCGTTATTATTAGCATTTAACCCACTTCCAAATTTTACAGTAGGTTATTCTTATGATTTCACTTTAAACAAATTATCCTCGATTTCAAGAGGGTCACACGAAGTTTTATTAAAATATTGTTATTATTTGCCAGTTCCGCCTGTAGCGGTAACAAGGCATCCAAGATGGTTATAAATAAAATTTAACAAAAATTGTAACCATTTTAATAAGGTTTCCGTTATATTGAAAATAGATTGATCCTGTAGATTGTTAATTTAGTATTCGGAAAAGAGATAAAAAAGAGGTAGATATGAAAAAACTATTGTTAATCAGTTTAATAAGTGCGGCACTTGCTTCTTGTAGTTCAAGAACAGGGCATTTAACTGGGGTGTTAGTAAGGCCACTGTATTTTCCAGAAGTTCCTCAGGGAATGGTTTATATACCAGCTGGAGCGTATAACATGGGTGAAAATGATCAAGATGTACCGTTTGTTCATCAAACACGTGCTAAAACAGTTTCTGTTCAGGCAATGTATATGGATAATACAGAGATCTCTAATAATGAATACAGACAATTTGTAAACTGGGTTCGTGATTCGATAGCTAGAGATTTCATCTATCTTAATAAAGATGGTAGAACTAGTAATTACGAAAACGTAGAATGGACTGATGATGATGCCAAAGAATGGATCAATTATCAAGAGTTATATTTTGACGAGGCAACTTATGAATATGTAGCTTACGATCCATCAGATAGAGATTTGGGTAGATCATTATTCAATTTGAACTGGGATAAAGAAATTAATTACGAAGATCCTAAATTGGTTCCATTATTAGCTGATATGTACTATGTTTCTGCTGAAAGATTCTTTAAGAGAAAAGAAATAGATACAAGAAAACTAATTTACAAATACTATTGGGTAGATCTTATTGAAGCTGCTAAACGTGGTAGAATAAATATTGTAACTGATGGATATGCAGGTGGAGATAAAGATCCTCTTCATAGAGAGCTTGATACACCTGAACATCCAATTACACATGATCCTCAAGGACAAGATAAGGACATGGGATGGTACAATAAAAAAGGTCAAAACAATGCTATTCGTGGACATAAAGACAGACAAAGATTTATTATAGATGAAAAAATAATGGTTTATCCTGATACATTATGTTGGATTCGTGATTTCACATACTCATTTCATGATCCAATGACTCAAATGTATTTTTGGCATCCTGCTTATGACAACTATCCTGTAGTTGGAGTAACTTGGTTACAAGCGAAAGCATTTAGTATTTGGAGAACACAATTATTGAATTCATGGTTAACATCAATGGGAGAGATATTTGTAAATGATTTCCGTTTACCAACTGAAGCTGAATGGGAAAGAGGTTCACGTGGAGGTTTAGATTTGGCTCAATATCCATGGGGTGGACCTTACAACAGAAATGAAGGTGGATGTTTCTTAGGGAATTTCAAACCAATGAGAGGTAGATATTTTGACGACGGAGGATTTCATACAGTTAAAGTATATTCTTACAATCCAAATGGATGGGGATTATTTTGTATGGCTGGAAACGTTTCAGAATGGTGTGAAACAGCATTCGATGAATCTATGAATGAATTCTCTCATGATATAAATACTGATTTTAGATATAATGCAATGGACTGGGATCCACCATCAATGAAACGAAAAGTTTTAAGAGGAGGATCTTGGAAAGATATAGGTTACTATATGCAAAATTCAACAAGAACATTTGAATATCAGGATAGTGCTAAATCTTATGTAGGATTTAGAAATGTTATGACTCACTTAGGACGTGGTGGGCGTGACTTCACTAAAGAAGGTGGTGAAGAAACACAAGGAGATATACTATTGAGATAAAAAAAGCTAAAATAAATAATAAATTAAACCAAAAAAAGTTATGAGTTCAGGTGGAGGAAGTTTTTTCGAGAGTAAGAAGTTTAAAACAACAATGAAGTTCGTCTACGGATGGGGAGGAGCGATTGTAATTGTTGGTGCGATGTTTAAGATTCAGCATTGGCCTGGAGCTTCTTATATGTTAATTGGAGGTCTTGGTATTGAGGCATGTATATTTATACTTTCTGCTTTTGAACCATTACATGAAGATCCAAACTGGGAATTAGCTTACCCCGAATTAGCTTTAGGACATTCAGATGAATTAGATCATGATGCTGAAATTACAAGTTCTCGTGCATCAAAAAACAAAGGTGCTGGTGTAACAGAACATTTGGATTCAATGTTAAGTGAAGCACAAATTGATGCTGAATTATTAACTAGATTAGGTGATGGAATGAGAGCTTTAGGTGCAAATGCTGCACAATTACAAGGAGCATCTTCTGCAGCTGCTGCAACTGATTCTTATGTTTCAAGTTTACAAGCTGCATCAGATAAAGTTTCTAATTTATCTGAAGCTTATGAAAGAGCATCTGTTTCAATATCTGGAATGACTTCTTCTTCAGCAGAAGGTGAATCATTTGGTGAACAAATGCAAAAAGTTTCTAAAAACTTAGCAGCATTGAACAATGTATATGAATTACAATTAAAAGGTTCATCTGCTCATTTAGAGTCAACTGAAAAATTCCAATCTCAAGTTACTGAAATGATGAAAAATCTTTCTGATTCTACTGAAGATACAAGAAGATATAAAGAAAATATGGCAATGTTATCATCTAACCTTACTGATTTAAATACAGTATATGGTAATATGTTAAAAGCTATGTCAATTAATAAAGGTTAATTCATTAATCAAATTTACGTAAGTAAAAGAATTTTAAAATTTTAACCAAAAAAATTAACTAGACATGAGTGGAGGAAAAGAAACCCCAAGGCAGAAGATGATTGGTCTAATGTATTTGGTACTTTTAGCGCTTTTAGCGATGAACGTATCAAAAGCAGTATTAGACGCTTTCGTTGCTATTGAGAATAATTTACAAGTTGCTGCAGTTACTCAATTAGAAAGAGGGAATTCAGCAGAATCTGATTTAAAAAGTGAAGCAGATGATAAATCAAATCCAATTAAACAACAAAAAATAAGATATTACTTAGATGTAATAAAAAAAATAAATAAAATTACAGCTGAAAACATCGAGAAAATTGATGCAATAAAAATGGACATTCTTAAGCAAAGTGGTGAAGTTTTAGATGTAAAAAATGAAAATGAAGAAACTGTAATTTGGGTTCCTTATAATAAAGCAAAAGAACCATTAAAGCCAGCTAAAATAAATTTGATGGCTATTAATGCAAAAGATCAATACGATGTTCCGATGCATACCATTATTGGAGAAAATTTAGAGCCTGTTACTGGTTCTGGAAAGGAATTATGGGCTGACTACAATAAATTCAGAGGCGAATTATGCGATTTATTAGGTACATACGCACCTCCAGGTGGTAGATCATTTAAATTTAAATCAAAAGCAATTAATTCATTTAAGAATAATGCAGATTTAGAAAAGCAGGTTGAGAAAATGATAAATGCAAATACTGCAGCTAATTTAAAAGATGATGCAGAAGATATAAAAACAATTTATATGGCTTTATCGAAAAATGAATTTGCAGATATGGGTGAAGAAAAACACCTTCATTGGGTAGCTAGAACATTTGATCATGCTCCTTTAGTAGCTGCTTTAGCTTCATTAACAGCTGTTCAACAAGAAATACTAAACGGTAGAGCAAGTGCTATAGCTTGTATAAAAGCAAGAGTATCAACTGGAGAATATAGTTTCAATAAAGTAATTGGTTTAGCATTTGGACCTCAATTAGCTAATTCAGGTGATGATGTTGAGATCAGTGTAATGATGGCAGCTTTTGATTCTGATAATAAACCAGAAGTGAAAACGAATAGCGGACAAATTACTTATTTGGAAGGAAAAGGAATAGTTAAAGTGAAAGCTAGTGGAAGTAATGAAATGGTTTTAAATGGAACAGTTTCTATCAAGAAGAAATCTGGAGAAACAAAAACAGAACAATGGACTCATACTATTAAAATTATGAAACCAATGGGAACAGTTTCTTTGCCTGATATGCGTGTTCTTTACAGAGGTTATGATAACAAAGTTGAAGGTGTTGCATCTGGTTATGATGAAACAGTTTTATCTATGGGAGGTGGATTAAAATCTTTAAATAAAAAAGGTTTATTTTGGATTGCCATTCCTGGAACTGATAAATCTGCAACTATTACAATATCAGGAAGAAGTTCGATCACAAAGAAAACGGTACCATTAGGTAAATTTGTTTTCAAAGTTTCTAATTTACCTTCACCACAAGTTTTCTTAGGATCAATTGGAACCGGAACTACAAACTCAAAATCAGCAGTTGCTAGTTCAACTAAATTATTTGCAAAATATCCACCAGAAATCACCTTGAATGCAACATTTGATGTTGGAACTTGGGAATTAACGGTGTCAGGAGCTCCAAGATCAATTAGTGGAAGTGGTAATTCATTATCAGCAGAAGCAATTAACTTGTTAAAACAATGTAAACCAGGAGCTAAAGTTAGTATATCAGCTAAATATAAAGGAATGGGTTATTCTGGAAATATGGCGTCGATTATAACTGTTAACTAAATAGTAAAATTATGAAAAATCTATTTTTAAGTGTCGTTGTATTAATTCAAGTAGGTACTAGTTTTTCTCAAGATATTGAAGGAGGACCAGTAAATGTACCTGTTAATGGAATTGTAGACGGGGTTTTTATCCAAGAGCACATTCCAACAAAACGTATGATTCCTTATGAATTTGTAAGAGAAGCTGATGTTATTTGGAGTAGACGTGTGTGGGAATCAATAGATTTGAGAGAAAAAATAAATCATCCTTTGTACTTCCCTTTTGACTCTTATGAGGCATCAGGATGGGTGAAGAATTCATCTAGATGGAGCTTATGGACAGTGTTAAAAACAAATATTCTAAATGGTGAATTAACTGTTTTTTCACCCTACAACCCTTTAGCTTATATGGTTACGGATGGAGATCAATTGAAATATCCAATTGAACCTGAAACTGGAAAAAATTATTTTACAGATAGCCTTTATAGAAACACTTTGTTTAGTTATATGGGGGCATTAGGTGCTGAACAAACTCAAGCAATTTCAAATAGTCTAGGTGAGGATAGTACAGTAATTATCGATGGGATAACAACTTATATTTACCCTCCAAGAGATACAACATGGTTGGTTTCAAAAGACATCATTCAATACAGAATTAAAGAAGATTGGTTTTTTGATAAAGAAAGATCAGTTTTAGATGTAAGAATAATTGCTATTGCACCAGTTGTTTATGCAAAAGATGATCAAGGGCAAATTACAGGAATGAAAGAATTATTTTGGTTATACTTTCCACACTGTAGATTTGTATTGAACAATTATTTTGTATACAATGAATCGAATGATGCACAATGGATGAGTTTTGATGATTTATTTTGGAAACGTAGATTTACTTGCTCTATTTATAAAGAAAGTAATGTGTTTGATAGAAAAGTTGAAACTTACAAAACTGGAGTTGATGCTTTATATGAAGCGGAAAAGATTAAAGAAGAAATTAGAACTATTGAACATGATGTTTGGAGTTTCTAAAACCTAAATAAAATTTGTTAAAGTCCTTAGTATTTCTACTAAGGACTTTTTTTTTATCTAAAAATGAAACCAAACTAATAAACAAAGCTTATATGAATATAATCTAATAATTCATTTAGCTATGTGTAAATCAAAATTAATGATACTAATTATCTTGCTAAATATTAATATAATAGCACAGAACAATAGAAATGATTTAATCGGAGGAAAAAATCCTAATCAACATATACTAACAAAAAGAATGATCCCTTATGAACCTGTCAGAGAAGCAGATGTTATTTGGAGTAGAAGAATCTGGCAATCAATCGATTTAAGAGAAAAAATAAATCATCCATTATATTTCCCATTTGATTATTATGATTCATTTGGTAATTGGATGATTGATGAAGAATTTGAAAGTTTATGGGTAATATTAAAAACATATATCCTAAATGGTGTATTAACAATTTATTCGCCTTACAACCCAAAAGCATTTAGTCTAACTGACGGAGATGAATTAAAATATCCAATAAAACCAGAAACAGGAAAAAATTATTTTAGTGATAGTATTTTTAAAAATATATTATTCAATTATTTAGGAAGTATAGGGAAAGAAGAAACAACACCTTTATCAAACAGTATTGGAGATGATAGTACTAAGCTAATAAATGGAATAATAACTCTTATATATCCTCTAAGAGATACAACTTGGATTGTTTCAAAAGATATAATTCAATATAGAATAAAAGAAGATTGGTTTTTTGATAAAGAAAGATCAGTAATGGATGTTAGAATAATAGCTATAGCACCTGTAGTTTATGCTAAGGACGAGCAAGGTCAAATTACCGGAATGAAAGAATTATTCTGGCTTTATTTTCCACATTGTAGATTTATTTTAAATAACTATGCCGTATTTAATGAAAACAATGATGCCCAACTTATGAGTTTTGATGATTTATTTTGGAAAAGAAGATTTTCAAGCGTAATATATAAAGAAAGTAATGTATTTGATAGAAATATTGAGCAATACAAGTCAGGAATTGACGCATTATATGAAGCTGAAAAAATTAAAGAAGAAATTAAAACAATTGAACATGATATATGGAGTTTTTAGTAAAAATGTAACCAAATAAGTATTTGATGATTATAAAATAAAGAAACATAAAAATTCTAGACAAAATGT
This sequence comes from Flavobacteriales bacterium, assembly GCA_947474675.1. Lineage (GTDB taxonomy): Bacteria > Bacteroidota > Bacteroidia > Flavobacteriales_D > Crocinitomicaceae > CAIUKX01. The sequence goes on along the minus strand of CANJKA010000053.1, from coordinate 11,143 downwards.
TTCCAAAAAATAATTAATCAAAATCCATTATTATGAAAAACATATTATTCAGCTTTATAATCTTACAAATAATTACAAATAAAGTACAAGCACAACTAAATATTCCATCACCTGGAATTGTAGATGGCATTTATGTAAAAGAACATGGGCTAACTAAAACTGCTCCAAAATATGAACCAATCAGAGAAGCTGATGTCGTTTGGAGTAAACGAGTTTGGGAATATATTGATCTAAGAGAAAAAATAAATCAACCAATGTATTTTCCATTAGATGGATATGAAGGCAATGAATGGGTTAAAAACAGTGATCGATGGAGCTTATGGACAATTCTAAAAACTCATGTATTAAACGGAGATTTAACCTTGTTTTCTCCTTATAATCCGAATGCATACATGATAAAAGATGGTGACCAATTAAAATATCCAATACAACCACTTCCTACTGAAAACTATTATACAGATAGTAATTTTAGAAGTGAACTATTTTCATATTTTGGAGAACTTGGTCCGCAACCAACTCAACCTTTATCAAGTGTAGTCGATGGAACTGATAGTGTAATATTAATTAATAAAATATACGAACTTCAATATCCTGCAAGAGATACCACTTGGTTAACATCAAAGGATATTATACAATATAGAATGAAAGAAGATTGGTTTTTAGATAAAGAAAGATCTATGATGGATGTTAGAATAATAGCAATTGCACCTGTAGTATATGCTAAAGATGCTGATGGACAAATCACAGGGACAAAAGAATTGTTTTGGCTATACTTCCCACATTGTAGATTTGTATTAAATAATTATTATGTTTATAACGAATCTAATGATTCACAATGGATGAGTTTTGATGATCTATTTTGGAAACGAAGATTTACAAGTGTTATCTATAAAGAAAGTAATGTTGCAGATCGTAAAATTGAGACTTACAAATCTGGAATTGATGCTTTATATGAAGCTGATAAAATTAAAGAAGAAATGAGAACTATCGAACATGATGTTTGGAGCTTTTAATAAAATAAGCAAATAGGGTGTCTGAAAAGTTAAAATTCATTTAAAAATTAACCATATAAGAAATATAAGATCATATAAGAAAAGTCGTATTCAAATGGATTACAAATAGTTAAAATGTATAATAAAACAATCTATATGTTCTTAAATTTCTTAACTGGATAAAAAAACAAAAAGGGTATCTATTAGAGATATTCTCATTTTTTATTAAACATTTGTTATTCAACGCTAAAAATAAAATTAAAAAAATTGTTACTTTCTGTTCAAACTGAATTAATCTATTATAAACCTTAAAACAATAGATCATGAGCGGAGGAAAAGAAACACCAAGACAAAAAATGATAGGCTTAATGTACTTAGTACTTATGGCACTACTAGCATTAAATGTAACAAAAGAAGTTTTAAATGCCTTTGTAGCAATCGAAGAAAATGTTCAAAAAGGAGCTTTAACACAATTTGAAAGAGGAGAAGCTTCAAAAGCTGATCTAGTTGAGGCAAAAAATGATATCAGTCTAGAAAAAGTAAAAAAAGTAAAATATTTTCTAAGTATCATCGAAAAAATTGATAAAGAAACGGCTTTAAGAATAAAGGAAATTGATGACTTAAAATTAGATATTCTTAAAAAAAGTGGTGAAAAAGCTGAAATAGCAAAAGACAAAGATAAAGAAGCTATTTTATGGAAATCTTACTCTACAAAAGAACCTTTAAAACCTGCTCGTTTAAACTTAATGGCAGTAGAAGCGAAAGATCAATTTGATATACCGATGCATACAATTATAGGAGAAGATTTAACAAATATAACTGGATCTGGAAAAGCATTGTGGGAAAACTACAATAATTATAGAAACTCAATATGTAATTTGGTGGGAACCTACTCCCCTCCTGCCGGTAAAGTTTGGAATTTTAAATCAAGTCATATTAACAATTTTAAAGACAATGCTGATTTAGTAAAACAAGTCGATAAAATGATGGCTAAAAACAAATACAATGACAAAGATGATGCGGAGGTTATTAAACAACTTTACATGGAATTAACTAAAAATGAACGTTATGACTCCGAAGAATCAAAAAACATTCATTGGATAGGAAAAACTTTTGACCACTCCCCTCTTGTCGCTGCTTTAGCTTCATTAACCTCTTTGCAACAAGAAATTTTATCAGCTAGAGCAACCGCAGTAACTCATATAAAAAACAGAGTTTCAACAGGAGAATACAGTTTCAATAAAGTTGTTGGACTTGCTTATGGTCCATCAATTGCAAATGCGGGAGAAGAAATTGATTTATCCATAATGATGGCAGCTTTTGATTCCGATAATCAACCAACAATATCAGGACCTGGAATAACTACTTATCCTGGAAATGGGCAAGGAAAATTAAAAGTAAAAGTAAGCGGAAATAATGAAATGGTATTGAATGGAACGGTTTCAATTAAAAAGAAATCGGGTGAAATCAAAACCGAGAAATGGAGTCATACAGTTAAAATTATGAAACCACAAGGAACAATTTCATTACCTCAATTAAATGTTTTATATAGAAATTATCCAAATCGAATAATTGGAGTAGCCTCAGGTTATGAGAAAACAATACTTGTAGGAACAGACGGACTAATATTAAAGCAAAATGGACAAGAATATATAGGTGAACCTGGACGTGGACAAATCTGTTCAATACAAATTTTCGGAAAAAACACAACTACAAACAAGCAAGTATCATTAGGTAAATCAACTTATAAAGTAATGAATTTACCAAAACCAGCGTTGTATCTAGGTAAAATGGAATCAACTGGAACAGTATCTGCTATCAAAAATGAAAAAAGATTATTTGCCCATTTTGGAGAAGGAATTCCACTTGCTGCTACCTTTGATATTGTTAGTTACCAAATTACAGTTGATGGACACAAGAGCGATCTGGAAAAAGGATACGTTTTATCACCTAAAGCAATTCAATTATTAAAAATGGTTAAAGAAGGTTCAATAGTTACCATTATAGCAACTTATAAAGGTTCAGGATATCAAGGAAAAATACCTTGCACAATTATAGCAAGTAAATAACACTAAAATGCCTAATCATCAAATTTGAAAATGATGATTAGGCAATATTACTAAAAACAATTATTTCACAATTCAGAAAGGTTTCCTACCTTTGTACATGATTAATTTAGAACAATTAGGTGTACATCTTCCGCAAGGATATTTATTTCAAAACATTACCGTCCAAATCAATAAAGGAGATAAAATTGGTTTGGCAGGTAAAAATGGTGCCGGAAAATCAACTTTATTAAAGTTAATTTCTGGAAAAGATCAACCATCAGAAGGTAAAATACATCGTCCTAAAGATTTGTCAATTGGATATTTAACACAAGACATTAAAATAGATACTGAATTATCTGTATTTGAATTCTTGAATCAATCGAATGAATTATTAACTCGATTAAAAAATAGGTTGGATGAAATAAATCATGATTTGGTCGTTCGAACAGACTATGAATCAGACAGCTACATGGAAATGTTAAACGAATTAAGTGACTTAAATCACGAATTCAATTTGCATGAAGGCTTTTTATGGGAAGAAAAAATCGCATCAACATTAAAAGGTTTAGGATTTTCAGATGCTGAATTCGATAAAAAAATTGCTGAGTTTTCAGGTGGTTGGAAAATGAGAGCTGAATTGTCTAGAATTTTAGTTAATCAGCCAGATATTATTTTATTAGATGAGCCTACCAATCACCTTGATATTATTTCAATTAGTTGGTTAGAAAATTATCTTCAAAAATTTGAAGGAGCTGTAATCGTAATTTCTCACGATAGATTGTTTTTAGATAATGTAACAAAAAGAACATTAGAAATCTCTCAAGGAAAATTATTAGATTTTCCGTATGGATATTCTAAATATAAAATTGCACGTGCTGAAGAGTCCGAACGAATGGGTGAGGCTAAAAAGCAACAAGAAAAAGACATAAAGCATACCAAAGAATTAATTGATAAGTTTAGAGCTAAGAAAAATAAAGCTTCTTTTGCTCAATCTCTTATTAAAAAGTTAGATAAAACAGAAATTATCGAAGTTGACAATGTAACTTCATCTGGAATGAAAATGTCATTCCCATTGAGTGTTCAACCAGGTAAATGGGTTCTTGAAATGCACAACATGGGTAAGACTTATGGTGAAAGAACATTGTTTAAAGACATCAACATAACAGTTGGTAGAGGTGAGAAAATTGCACTTTTAGGTGCAAATGGCGTTGGTAAATCAACTCTTATCAAAAGGGTGATGAATAAAGTTGAAGGGGAAGGAATTGTAAATTATGGCCACAATGTTCAGATTACTTATTTTGCCCAAGATCAAGCTGAAGACCTTGATATTACTAAAACAATATATGAAACAGTTGATGATATTGCAGTTGGTGATATTCGTAAAGATTTAAGAAGTATTTTAGGTGCATTTCTGTTTACTGGAGAAGACGTAGATAAAAAAGTTGCCGTATTATCAGGAGGGGAAAGAACAAGACTGGCATTATGTATATTGTTACTAAGTCCTTCTAATTTTTTAATTTTAGATGAGCCAACTAATCACTTGGACATATTAAGTAAGGATGTTTTAAAATCAGCTTTAATTAATTACGAAGGAACATTCATCGTTGTTTCTCACGATAGAGAGTTCTTGGAAGGGTTAACTAATAGAATTTGGGATATCGAAAACCAAGGTTTGAAAATTCATCATTTTGGTGTTCAAGAATTTTTACAACGAAAAATGGAATTATCTGAGGGAAATAAACCTTCACTTTCAGAAAAGAAAATTGAGAAAACTCCTACGCCTATTGTTGAAGTAAAGATCGAAAAAACACTATCTTTTGATGAACAAAAAGAAATCAAACGTAAAAAAAACCAATTGAATACCTTGGTAAAAAAAGCGGAAGATTCAATTTCTAGACTTGAAGCTACTATTAAAGTAATGGATCAACAAATTGTTAATTTAGATTATACAAATGAATCTGAGTCAGCAAAATTATTATCTAATTATGATAAAGCAAAAAAAGAATTAGATCAGGAAATGGAAAATTGGGAACAAGCAACAGAAGAACTAATGAATATTAAAGATTAGAGTAAAAGATTTGAAATTAAGCTGGTTTTTGGAGGTAAAGTATTAAGAACCAACTTTTCTATAATCAATGTTTTTCATTCTTTTTTTCTGTTTTTTTGCATTCCTTTTAATCGATTTTCTAACTTGCTTCGATTGATTTTTAAAATTTTCTTTGAGAGCCTTTTTCCGAGCTTTTTGAGAATGCTTTATGTCATCTTCTCTTTTTTTAGCTAAAATCTTTTCAGCTTCTTCAACAGTTGCAGGTGTGTTTTCAGGATTTTTACTTCCGCATTGATCAAATATCAATAAGAAAAACAATAAAGTTAAAGTATAAATCGTTTTAAACTTCATATTTTTACATTAAACAAAATTCAGTGCAATGAAGATACAGTTTATTTTTATTTATTTAATATTATTTCTTATATCAAGTTGTAATAAAAATAGTAATAACAATCCAGTACCCAATCTATCGTTCGATATTAATGTAAATATTGACTTACCAAGTTATTCAGCACTTACCGGAGTTGGAGGATATACATATGTAGTTGGGGGTTCAAGAGGAATAATTGTGTATAGGAAATCTATCGATCAATTTGTTGCGTTTGACAGACATTCACCAAAAGATCCTGAAGGCACGTGTCCACAACCATTAACTCCAAGCATTGATAATTTTTTAGAATTAATTGACACCTGTTCTGGAGCAAAATTTTCGTTGTATGACGGGTCGTCAATAAGTGGTTCTGAATACGGATTAAGAATGTATCAAACAACTTGGAATGGGACTAATTCAGTAAGAATTTATAATTAATTATACTTAAAAAAAATAAAACTTCTTAAAAATAACTACTTTTATACAAAATTATTCAAAAAAAAATGCAAGAAGTAACAGTTACCATAATTGATAGAGAAGGAATTTCTCACGAATTAATAGCTCCAACTGACATGAACATGAATATCATGGAAGTTTGTAAGTCATACGAATTACCTGTTTTAGGCGAATGTGGAGGGATGGCAATGTGTGCTACATGTCAATGTTATCTTGAATCAGATCATGATTTACCTGAACAGAAAGATGCTGAATTAGATATGTTAGATCAAGCATTTTTTGTTAAGTCAAACAGTCGTTTGGGTTGTCAAATACAAATAACTGATGCTATAGATGGAATCATTTTAAGATTGGCACCAGAAGCTTAAACTATTTCCAAATATCTGGAATAATACAAACAGGAATTGGTGACATTTTATGTTGATTAATTGTGTTTAATTTTCTATAAATCGATAAAACATCAATTTCTCTATCTGTTAATTCAGACTCAATCCCTTTAAAATCCATTGCCCATTCCAATTCAGAGTAAGAAGCTCCTATTTGATCTTCATCGCTTCTCCCATCTTCAAATAACCCATCAGTAGGTTTTGCAATTACAATTGAATTTATAACCTCCAAATGTTCGGATAATTGCCAAACTTGAGTTTTCGTAAGATCAGCAATTGGACTAATATCTACGCCACCATCACCATATTTTGTATAAAAACCAACTCCAAAATCTTCCACCTTATTTCCTGTACCAGCGACTAACAAATTATTCGCTTGTCCAATTGCATAAAGTGTTAACATACGAAGTCGAGAACGAGTGTTAGCCATTGCTAAATTATTGTACAAGACATCTTTAGGAAGAGATAATTCAATCTGTGAAAAAGATTCAGTCAAATTTACTTCAATAGATTCAATATTTGGAAATCTAGTTTTCATATTCGCAATATGATCATTTGCTCTTTGAAATTCAGATTTAGTTTGTCGAATAGGCATACTTAAAAGAATTACTTTCTTAGAAGTATTAGCACATAAAATTGAAGTCAAAGCAGAATCAACGCCACCTGAAATACCAATAATAAAACCAGACATCTTGGCATTCTGACAATATTCAGAAAGCCAAGATGTAATATGATCGGAAACTTTAATTAAATTCACAAGAAATGAATTAAAATAAAATAGAAACTTTTAACATTAATTGATTTTGCTTAGCAGGAATCGAAGTGTAAATATTCGGAGCTAAAACGGCACCAGAATTAGAAAAAACAGCCATATTCTTTTCACTATCGCCAGAAATAGCATCACTTCTATTAATATTCACAAAACCATAATAATAACCAATTTCAGCAACTAAACAAGTTGTTCCAGAAAAATTCCATTCAGCACCGCCAGACATTCCAACAGCACCTTTATAAATAGATAAATCTCTTTTTGAATTCATCATATTATCATTTGGTAAAGGAGTTGAAGTTAGTCCTTCGATTACATTTCCTTCGTCAAAAATTGAACTTTTTAATAAAAAACTATTTCTTACTCCAAATTTCCCAAAATAACGGAAATAACCAATATATTTTGTTCTAAATAACATCATTGTAGGAATAGTTAAATAAATTGGTTTTACTTTTCTATTCGTTAATTGATATAATTTAGCAGAAGTTGAAAGAGTTGAAACACCAGATTCATCTAGATATTGACTTTTGTTCAAAATTTCTGAATCATTATAAAAATAATATAAATTTGTTGATGAATTAGATTTATATTTAAAAGATTCGAAATCAAATTCAACCCCCGTGCATAAACCAACAGTCGGAGAAAAATTTAAATTCAGATTCATTCCAATTGTTAAATCTGTCCCAACACCATCTTTAGAAACAAGTTTAGTAGTAGGAGTTGTAAAATTTAAACCTGAACCTAAAATAATACCTGCTTGAACCTTTTTGTCTGCAGCATCTTGAGCAAATGAAGAATTAAGAACTCCAAGTGTAATAAATGTAAATAAAATCTTTTTCATTAATTAAAATATTTGTTTGTAAATAAAAAATAATCCAAAAATTCAGTTCATTTGATTACTTTTGAGTACGAAAATAAAGAATAAAAATGACTCTGAAAAACATTATACATATTGGATTTCTTTCGATGCTAATTTTCTCTTGTAAAAGATCGGTATTAGACATAGAAATTGGGGAAATTAAGATAACAACTGATTATATAAATTTGGATTCTAGTATCTATAATTCAAACAATAACGAATTAATAAAAAATCATCAATTTTTCAAAAAAAATATAACAGATATTTATTCTTACCAACTCGGTTATGTTCTTCAAATAGGAAATATTTCTGACACAGCATTTATTCGAAGTATAGCTCAATATAAAAAGGATCCAGGAATTAAAAAAATAGAAAATCGAATAAAAGAAAAATTCAACAATTTAGAAAAACACAAACTACTTATCACAGATGGTTTAAAACATTTAAAATACCATTTTCCAAATGGAAAAATACCAAAAACCATTGTTTTTATGAATTCATTACTTCAATCTAATGCATTCTGCACAGAAAATGAGATAGGAATAGGTTTAGATAGATATTTAGGGAAAGAAACAGATGTTATAAAAGAATTACCCAATGAACCTTTTTACGACTGGATTAAAGAAGGGATGGATGTTCAATATTTAGAAAGAGATGCTTTGTGTTCCTGGATAATAACTCATTATTTAGAAGAAGATCATGGAACATTAGCAGAAAGTATAGTAAGATGGGGGAAAATAATATACTTAACAGAAGCTTCATTTCCAAATTTTGAAAAAAACATAATAATAAGGTATTCAATTGAAGATTATAATTGGGCAATTAAAAATGAATTAACTTTTTGGAAATATTTAGTAGACAAAAAATTACTCTTTAAAAACAGTGATTTAGATAAAGCAAATATGCTGAAAGAAGCACCCTTTACAATTGGATTACCAGATGTAAGTCCTGACCGATTTGCACAGTTTTTAGGTTGGCAAATGGTAAGAAATTACATGAATAAAAACAAAATAACACTTGAGCAATTAATAGCGATACCCTATAATAACATTTTACAAGAATACGAAATAACAGATTAAACATGGAAGATAAAATAGTAAAAACATCAGAAATATCTATCAAAATAGGATTGAATGAAAACAACCTTCCAATAGGAATGAATTGGACAGCTTCGGAAGGTAATGTAGAAAATTCTCCAGCAAAAGCATTATTATTATCACTTTGGGATTCTAACGAAAAAAATACTATGAAAATAGATTTATGGACTAAAGATATGTCCATAGATGAAATGAAACAATTCTTTCATCAAACATTACTTTCATTAGCAGACTCTTTCGAAAAAGCAACTGGAGAAAAAAACATTTGTGAAGATTTGAAAGACTATTGTTTTCATTTTGCAACAAAAATGAAAATAATTTCAGAAGATAAGGAATGAAAGGAATTAGTAAAATGATTGTTTCTTTAGATAGTATAATTCAATATGATTTAGAATTAGATAAAACTATCAGAATGAATGATTGGATTGGAAAACATATTACTCTTTCTTGGAATGGTGATATTTTTTGTCCTAGTTGTCAAACAAAAACAAAAAAATCATTTGGGGAAGGATTTTGTTATAAATGTTTTATTTCAGCACCAGAAGCAACTGAATGTAATTTAAGACCCGAACTTTGTAGAGCACATTTAGGCGAAGGAAGAGATGTTGAATGGGAAGAAAAACATCATAACCAACCTCACATTGTCTATTTAGCTGCATCAGATAAAGTTAAAGTAGGTGTGACAAGAATAACACAAGTTCCAACAAGATGGATTGATCAAGGTGCATCTTCAGCTATTCGTATAGCAGAAACACCAAATAGATATGAAGCTGGAATTTTGGAAGTTGCATTGAAATCATTTTTTTCTGATAAAACAAATTGGCAAAGAATGCTGAAAAATGAATTAGATGAAAGTATCGATTTAGTTGAAGAAAAGTGGAATTTACATGATCAATTACCGGCCGATTTAACAAAATATTATTCCGAAAACGATGAAATAATTTCTTTAAATTATCCAGTAATAGAATTCCCAATAAAAGTATCAAGCATGTCTTTTGACAAAACTCCAATCATTGAAGGTCTTCTTCAAGGAATTAAAGGTCAATATTTAATTTTTGAAGGAGGAAAAGTACTAAATATTCGTAAGCATACAGGATATTCTATAAAAATGAACTAGTATAAAATGGGAAAAGATAAAATACGTCGTTTTGCTGCAATAAAAGAATTTACTAATTTTTTTGAACCTACTATTGGTGAAGAATATTATATGAAAGGTAAATGGAAAAGTGAATATTTTAAAAATGAAAATCCAATTGTTTTAGAATTAGGATGTGGAAAAGGAGAATATACAGTAGGATTAGCAAAACATTTTCCAAATAAAAATTTTATTGGCTGTGACATTAAAGGTTCAAGAATGTATATTGGTGCTAATGAAGCGTTAGAAAGTAAGATGGATAATGTTGCTTTTGTTCGTACAAAAATTGATTTTATTACAGATTGTTTTATCGAAAATGAAGTTGATGAAATCTGGTTAACTTTTTCAGATCCACAACCAAAAAAACCAAACAAAAGACTAAGTTCTAAACCTTTTATAGCAAGATATCGTCAATTTTTAAAGGCTGATGGTATAATTCATATGAAAACAGACAGTGATTTACTTTTTGAATTTACAGAGCAAGAGATCAATGATAATTATAAAAAATTAGAATTGACCTGGGATTTATATAACGAGTTACCAGAAAAATTAGATGAAGTAACAAAGGATATATTTCATATCAAAACTCATTATGAACAATTGTTTACCAAAAAAGGAAGTGTTATAAAATATTGTAAATTTAGAATTTAATTTAAAAGAAAATAAACAATAAAGGCGTTGAATTTATCAACGCTTTTTTATTATTCAAAATGTCTAGTCCTGAAAGAACTATAAGAAGAAGATAATACCATTTTTTTAAATAAACTCAAATACCTTTTCCTTGTAGAAAAGTAAATAAAATCAATATCTTTCGAAGGAAGTTTTTACTCCATACTATATAATGGACCCAATTGACTGGACAGGTTTTTACCAAAGCTAAGATGTTTTTATGACATAGAAACATTGGAATAATAAAAATTATTTGGAGCGATTTGATTCAATGAATCATGTCTTCTCTCTTTATTGTAAAAATCAATATATTTT
>CANJKA010000052.1 GCA_947474675.1 Flavobacteriales bacterium | reverse complement strand
GCAGGACATTGGGTTCATTCAGAATGTCCTATCGAATTCATAAATACAGTACTTGAATTTTGTCTTCGTTAAAAATAATTTACTACGTAAAAACACTTGCTTAATGCGTTTTCATTGACTTTTAAGAAATCAAGGTGTGTGTTTTTTAAAAAAAATGTTTTTTTTTTCAAATAAATCGTTAAAAACTATCAACTTTTCCTTATTTTTGACAGGGAACTGCTAAAAGTAATCCTACTATGAACTTTAATTATAATATAATCTAAAGCTAAAAGTATCAGATAATTGGATTTGTCACAAAAATCTGAAATTACATTTAACATTTTGAAACTTTTCACTATAAAGTTAGTATAAAGAACTAATTCAAAATAAAACAAGATTATAAACAACAACAAAGATGAAAAATAATTTATTTCTACTATCAATTCTTCTAAGTTTAGGGTTTTCCGTAAAATCACAAATTGGAAAATTTTCTGATCCTTTAAAAATGGGACCTGAAATCAATACAGAAGCAGAAGAATTAATGCCAGTTTTTTCACCTGATAGTTCAACTATCTACTTTTCTAGAGCTTTACCAAATGGTGAAAAAGGAGAAATGAATTTAGATATTTGGTCAAGTTCAAAAAATGGAGCTGAATTTAAAAAAGCGGAACCAATAATATTGCTAAATAACAAATCTCATAATGCTGTTGTCGGAATGAATAAAGATGGTTCGACAATTTATCTTATGGATTCTTACGATAAAATGAGATCTGGTGATAAAAAAAATTATTACAAAAAAGGATGTGCTACTTCACTTTTAAAGGGTAAAGATTGGCAAGAAGCTACTCATTTAGATATACCTACTTTAGATATTGAAGGAGATGCTTATGGATTTACTATAAGTAATGATGAAACAGTAATGATAATTAGTTATTTAGGGCCTAATTCCTTAGGTTTGGCAGATTTATATGTTTCAACAAAACAAGGAACAAATTGGTCAGCACCTATCCATATGGGAAGTAGTCTAAATACAATTGGGGATGAATTTTCTCCATTTTTATCATCTACAAAAGATACACTATTCTTTTCTAGTGATGGTTTAGGTGGTGAAGGTGGTGTTGATATTTTTTATTCAGTAAAACAAGGTTCTTGGACAGAATGGTCAACTCCAGTTAATGTTGGTACTCCAATAAATACACCAAAATTTGATGCCTATTTTGTTTACTCGCCTAAAAAAGTTTATTGGGCAAGTAATAGAGATGGAGAAACAAGTGATATTTATTCAGCAACTATATTACCTCCTCCTCCTGTTGAAATTTCTTGTTCAGGAGTCAATGTTACAAAACACAAAGGTTCTGATGGCAAAATTGATTTAACAGTTTCTGGTGGAGTTCCTCCATATGTTATCAATTGGTCAAATGGTGTTAGCAAAGAAGATCCCGAAAATCTAATAGCAGGTTCTTATACAGTTATTATTACTGATAAAATTGGACAAACAGCAGAATGTACTTCAGTAATTAATGAGCCTCCAGCACCAATAACAGATTTGACACCATTATTAGTTGGGTTAAAACCTATTTATTTTGACAAAGCGAAATATAATATCCGCAAAGATGCCGCACTGGAATTGGATAAAATAGTAGAAATAATGAACCGAAATCCAGAAATGGAAATAGAATTAGGTTCACATACAGATTGTCAGTCAAGTGAAGAATACAATATGATTTTATCGGCAAACCGTGCTAAAGCATCTGCTATGTACATTAAAGAAAGAATTACTAAGCCAGAACGAATAAATGGAAGAGGTTACGGTGAATCTCGTCCAATTGTGAAATGTGATTGTGAGGGAACTGGTAAAGAAAAATGTTCAGAAAAAGAAAATAAAATGAATCGTAGAACTGAATTCGTTTTACGAAAAGAAGGTGATGAAAAATATGAAGATATTTCAACATTTGAAGGAGGAACTGAAATAGCTTCAACACCTTCAAAAGGAAACAAAAAAGATTCCAAAAAAGACTCTAAAAAAGAGAACTCTACTTTATCTGCAACAAATACAGCAACCCCTACTACTGGAGAATTAGTAGCTGGAAGTACAAAATACAGAACAGATATTCCTGTAACTGAAGAGCAAGCAAAAAACATTGCAAATGGCTTTTATATTTTGAACGAAGGAGAAACATTGTGGAGAGTTTATAAAAACACAGGAGTTCCTTTAGCTGATTTAAGAAGAATTAATGATTTGAAAAGTAATGATATTAAGCCTGGAACTAAATTGTTATTGAAATAAGTTAAAGACAAAAGACCTTTAGACGTGAGACAATAGACTTATGTGTACTGTTAAATATTAGAAGCTATTCAGATTGAATAGCTTTTTTTGTGAAACCAATTTTATTTTTCACGTTATTATTTTTTGAACTTGCTTCTTTCAAAGTAAAAAACTACATTTGAACATGAAAATACTTCTCATTTTATTTTTCTTTTCTCTTCAATTTATCTCTCATTCACAAATTGTTTTTGAGAAAACAAAGCACGATTTTGGTGATTTAACAATTACATCAGACCGATATGTTGATATTATTGTAACCAATAAAGGAACAAAAAAGGAATTTCTTCTAAGTGTCAAAAAACCTGCAAATGTAGTTTATTTAGTAAACGGGCAATTTTTAGAAAAAGATGACACAATCATTGTAAGACTTCAAGTAAACCAAAAGGAAAAAGGACGTTTTTCATATGAAGTTCAGATATATACAAGTGATAAAGATGAACCGACTATTATCAAACTTACTGGAAACGTAACAGAAACTGGAAATACAAATGCCAATGCATTACAAAATTGTCCCGATTTTAATTCAACACCACAATCTAGATTGCACGCAACAGATTTTGAATTAACAGTTGTTACTATCGATAAAATAACTAGAAAATTATTAGAAAAATCAAAAGTAACAATTATTCAAAATGGAATTCCTTTAGGTCAATATGAAACAGATAAAAAAGGAGAAGTAAAACAAAAACTTCCTTTAGGGTTTACCTATTTTTATGCAACACATGAGGGATATTATCCAAAAGAATTGGGGAATTATGTCAATATACAAAGCAATTTCATTATTCTTGAATTAGAGAAAAAACCAGTATCTATTCCTATTATTGTTCCAGTAATAATAGAATCAAAACCCGAAGTAATTGTTGAAACAAAACCAGTAAATAAACCGATTGAAATTGTAATTCCAGTAGAAGAAAAATTAGAGACGGAATTAGCGAAAGAAACAGTAACTCAAACTTCATTAGTTGACTCAATTATACCATTAAAATTTAGTGAATTAGACAAAGATAATTTTGATGCAACCAACTTTAAACCTATTAATGTCACGTTTATTTTAGATGTTTCTGGCTCAATGGCAATTGGCGAAAAAATGGAATTAATGAAATTTTCTTTGTACCAATTAACTGATATGTTACGTCCACAAGATCAAATTTCAATTGTTACCTACGCTACAGATACGCGTGTCATATTACCAATCACATCAGGTTCTAAAAAAGAGGAAATTAAAAAACTTGTTGAATCTATTAAAGCAAATGGATCAACTGCTGGAGGAGAAGGGATTAAATTAGGATATCAACAAGCGCTGAAAGGATATTTACCTGAAGGTACGAATCAGGTTATAATAATTACTGATGGTGCTTTTAGTCAAAGTAATGATGATTATAAAAAATACATTAAAAAATACAAGAAAAAAGGAATTAATATGTCAGTTGTAGGAATTCTAAATAAAGAAAGAGAAAAAAAATCAATGCAAGAAGTCGCTGAACTAGCTGGCGGAAGATATATCCCAATTAATAAATTAGTAGATGCAATGAATAATTTAAAACAAGAGATTCGATTTATTTGTTTTAAAGAATAGAATAGCATTCAACTCTAGGTTATTGGAATTCGTGGTCGTAGGTGAGGTCAAATATGGATAGGTTGAAACCTATCCCTTAACAACCAATCATCTACTAATTTACGCTGACTTTTCCTTAAACAGATACTCACTCAGTGCCAAGCCTTGAGCTACACTTAAAAAATTATCTCCTGAATGAATTGGAATTTGAGGAAATTTCTGCTTAAAAAGTGTTTGTATTGCTCCTACCATAGAAGTTCCTCCTGTTAAAAATAAACTATCAATATCAGAAATTTGAATGTTATTAATTTCTAAAAATTTATCTAAATACTTTTGGATCGAAACAACATCTGTATCTATAATTGTATTGTACTCCTCTAATTGAATTTCTTCTTTTATTTGAATATCCAACTTTGAAAATAAAAAAGTAGAAACATTCTTTTTTGACAATTCAATTTTTGTTTTTTCAATCGACTGAAAAATAGTAAAACCTAGATTATTATCAATTAATGTCAATAAATTCTTAAGAAGTTCATTTTTTCTGGTATATGTGAAGTATTGGCTCAAGCTATTTCTAGCTTTAGGGCTATTGAAAAAATTCATCTCCTTCCAAGAACAAATATTTTGAAAAAAAGAAGTAGGTAAATCAGACATTTTACCTGGCATCGATTCATATTTTACTCCCCTTCCAAAATGAGGCGTCCCCTTTGTCCACATAAAAGATGAATCGAAACTATCTCCTCCTATATAAATTCCTCCTGTAGCTAAAATATCTTCCCTCCTATCCACTTTACCAGATTTTAAGGGGTCTAGATTGATAAACGTAAAATCGGTTGTTCCTCCGCCTAAATCTGCTACCAATACCTTTTCTTTTAACGAAATTGTTTTTTCGTACGATAAAGCGGCACTAATTGGCTCAAATTGAAATCGAACGTTAGTAAAACCTGACTTTTCTGCCGCTTGTAATAACCGTGCCTGCGCTAAATTATCTTTTAATAAATCCCCGTCATCAAAAAAAACTGGTCTTCCTAAAACTGCGGAATAACAAGTATATCCTATAAATTCATCCGCTTCCATTTTTAATTTTGATAAAATTAAAGAAACTAAATCAGCCGCATTATATTGTTGATTCCCTATTCTCGTTTCATGAAAATTTGCAATAGGAAGAACTTGTTTTATAGATTTCATAAAACGGCCTTTCATTCCTTCTTTTATATACGCATGAACAGCTTCATCGCCAGTTAATGAACTAATATTTGTATCTGAATTTTGATTAATAGGAAAATAAAGTATCGAAGGAATGGAAATTGTTTTCACTATTTCGCTTTTTTCTCGATCAAAAATAGAAAGAACTGAATTTGTTGTCCCAAAATCAATTCCGTAAAAATGTTTTTGCATTAATTATAATAAAAATAATTTTCAATGGTACAAAGTTAATTTTAAATCACATTCAACAGCCAAAGTTAGTAAAATACTTACTTCAGGATTAACTGAATAATTCAATACCAAATAATTCCAAATTTTCCATTACTTTTACGGGGTGAAAAATTTATTAATACTTTTTTGTTTTCTTTATTCTTCTTTGAATTCTCAAATTCTAGACAATAAACGTGGCTTAGCTTTTACAGATGAACCTTTTTTTAATGTTAGTTTTATTAAACAAAATAAAGTCAAAAGTCTAAAAGGCGAATACACATTCAAGAAGGTGGGTGATATCATGCGAAAAACGGAATTCAAAAGCATCTATCAATTTGATTCACTTGGCCAAATTATTTCAACTTTTGAAACAAGAGATGAAGATGGGATTAAGGACACAATTAATAACATTTATGAATATTCTTCAAAAAATGAATTAATTATTCACCGTAAAAAAGACTCTGGAGGATTTAGCTCAATTCACTATGAAAGAGATTCTTTAGGTCGTGTAATTTCAGAAGAAACTCATCGAGACATTATAAATAAAAAGGGTGAAATAGAGAGAACTATTATTGTGAATAAAGAATTCATTAAATACGATTTTTCTTCAACTACTCAACAAAAAAAGACGGTATACAACAGTTACGAATTACCGTTTATGGATGAAATCAGTCATTTTAATGCAGATGGTTATTTGACTGAAAGAGTCGAAAACTTAAAAATGACTTCTGGAAAGATTAAGTACATCTACGAATACAATGAAAAAGGACTTGTTTCAGCGATTCGTTCTGCTGTAAATATTAATGGAATTTTTAACGAAGAATGGTTATTTAAATACGATAACTACGGAAATTTAATTGAAAAACATGTTTATAAAAAAGGTGTTTTTACGACAGATATTCAAATCATTTATAACATTGAAACAAAATTGTTATCATCTGTTTTAACGCGTGAAGTTCAAACTAATTTTATTATGATTCTAAGATTTCAGGATTATGAATTTTATAAGTAAGATTATTTTAAACCAACGAATTTCCAGTCATTTCCATCGGTGCAGAAACACCTAATCTTCTTAAAATTGTCGGAGCAACGTCCGCTAAAATCCCACTTTTAATTGTCAATCCTTTTTGATTACTCACCAAAACAACAGGGACAGGGTTAAGTGAATGAGCCGTATTTGGACTTCCGTCTGGATTAATTACAAAGTCAGCATTTCCATGATCTGCAATAACCAAAAATTCATATTCATGTTTCAATCCTGTTTCAATAACTTCTTTCAAACAAGAATCTACCGTTTCAACAGCTTTCACAATCGCATCATAAATTCCAGTATGACCAACCATATCTGGATTTGCGAAATTTAAACAAATAAAATTTGGAGTGTCCTTTTCAATACATTTTACAATTTTATCCTTTACTTCAACAGCACTCATTTCAGGTTGTAAATCATACGTCGCAACTTTTGGAGAATTCACCATTATTCTACTTTCTAGTGGAAAGGGCTCTTCTCTTCCTCCGTTAAAAAAGAAAGTTACATGGGGATATTTTTCTGTTTCAGCAATGCGAACTTGCGTTTTATCAACTTTCGAAAGAACTTCTCCTAATGTATATGTAAGATTATCTTTTTCAAAAATTACGTTTACATTTTTAAACGTAGTATCATAATTTGTCATCGTATAATAATGAAGATCTAATTTCTTCATATTCAATTCAGGAAAATCTTGTTGCGTCAAAACAGTAGAAATTTCTCTAGGTCGATCTGTTCTAAAATTAAAACACAAAACAACATCTTTTTCCTTAATTGTAGCAATTGGAGATCCATTTTCAGTGATGATGCATGGTTCAATAAATTCATCCGTTTTATTCGAATCGTAAGAACTTTGGATTGCTTCTTTTGCAGAAGTAAAAGTTTGACCAATTCCATTAACCATGGCGTCGTATGCAAACTTAACTCTTTCCCAACGATTATCTCTATCCATTGCATAATAACGACCAGTAATTGAAGCAATTTTACCAACGGTTTTACCAATTTCAGATTCTAGTTCTTCAATAAAAGCAAAACCACTTTTAGGATCACAATCTCTTCCATCTGTAAACGCATGAATAAAAACATCATTTAATCCTTCTTCTTTTGCTAATTTGCAAATTGCATAAATATGCTCTTGATTACTATGTACGCCTCCTTTTGAAACTAAACCTATCAAATGTAAACTTACATTGTTCTGTTTTGCAGTCCGAATAGCATCTAAAAGTATAGTGTTTTTAAAAAATTCACCTTCTCTAATCGATTTATTAATACGTGTTAATTCTTGATATACAATCCTACCTGCACCAATATTCATATGACCAACTTCAGAATTACCCATTTGTCCTTCAGGTAAACCAACATCTTCACCACATGTCATCAATTGAGCGTTTGGATAATTAGCTAACAACGAATCCATATAAGGAGTATTCGCATTAAAAACTGCATCCGATTTTGATTTATCACCAATTCCCCAACCGTCTAAAATAATAAGTCCAAAATGTTTTGTCATTTTCATATGTATTTTATTTTTTTTAAATGTCATATGTAATCGCCATCTTGAAATTCATCCGTTTTTGTGATGTCTTTCGCTCATGGCTTATTTCATATCTGTATATTAAATCGTTTAAACTAAAGTCAAAACTAATTAACTATTATAATGTTATTTCAAAATTTGATCCTTGGGGTTTATTGTCTTTGTAGATAATTTTACCCCCATGTATTCGTATAAATTCAGAAGCTATAAAAAGGCCTAATCCGGTTCCTTTCTGTGAACGAGTTTCCTCATTGCCTGAACGAACAAATTTCTTAAAAATTTCATTTTGAAACTCTAAAACAACTCCAGGACCTTCATCTTTCACACCGAAAATTAACCTATCTTCTTTTGATTTCTGTAAATATAAAAGGATTTTCTTTTGGTTTCCAGCATATTTCAATGAATTCTCAATCAAATTATTAATAGTAGTTTCGAGCATAAAAAAATCAGCTTCTATTTCTATGTTTTCGGCTAAACTAACTTGAATTAAATCAACTTGTAAACTTTTATTGAACCGATTAGCAATTCCTTTTAATAAATCCGTTAAATTAAAAACCTCTTTGTGTAATTTCATCACTTGATTTTCAAGACGAGAAGCGTTTAATATATTATCAATCATTGCTTCTAAACGTTGATTTTCAATGATTGCTTTTTCAATTAATTCATTTCTTTTCGTACTATCTAAATCACGTTTTACAACCGTTTGAAGATATAATTTATTTGCAGCTAAAGGTGTTTTTAATTCATGTGTAACAGATAAAAGAAAATTGTTTTGTCGTTGAGAAAATTTTATTTCCTTTCTGATTGAACTTCTAATTTTCCATAAACCTAAAATCAAGATTAAAAAGAAGACCATCCCTTCACTGATAATCATAATAACACGTTTAGAAATTGAGCTTTTTGACGCACCTGCCTCTTCTGTTAATTGAATCAAATGAAAACCCCACCACGCGAATTGAAGGACAACATAAGCTCCCAATAAATAGAAAAATATAGCGGTTTGTCTCTTCATTGAACCAAATTACAAATTGGCAGGTTGGCAGATTTCAAATTGACAGACTAAAAAAAATAAAAAACTAGCAATTATGAAATGAAATTTTTCATATTTCGAATCTTCAATTTGTAATTTGTAATTTGCCATTTGTAATTTACTAATATGCTCTTTCATTTTTACCTTCTACCCAATTCATAAATGCTTTATTTACAACTTTATTACCTCCAGGTGTCGGATAATTTCCTGTGAAATACCAATCTCCTGTATTATCTGGGCAAGCATCGTGTAAATTTTCAATTGTTTGATAAATAATTTCAACTTCAGCATTTAATGAAGGAGGAGTCAATAAAACCGATATTTTAGCGGAAATTTCTTCTGCTGTAAAAGCACTATATATTTCTTTTACATAGTTTTTAATTTCCTCTTTCGGCAAGTGAACTTGATCTTTACATTTTTTATATACATCTTCTATCAATTGTTCTTTTCCATTATCTTTTAACAATTGAATTGCCGCTTCAAATGCAATAAAATCACCCATTTTAGCCATATCAATTCCGTAACAATCAGGATAACGAATTTGAGGAGCAGAAGAAACAACAACGATTCTTTTTGGCTCTAAACGATCTAGAATTCTCAAAATACTTTGTTTTAAAGTTGTTCCTCTAACAATACTATCATCAATTACTACTAAATTATCTTTTCCAGCAACAACACTTCCGTATGTTATATCGTAAACATGTGCTACAAGATCATCACGCGAATCATCTTGAGTGATAAACGTTCTTAATTTCGCGTCTTTAATTATAATCTTTTCAGTTCTAGCTCTTTGATATAAAATTTCTCTTACTTTTTCAGGAGTTGGATTTGCACCTAAAGCCAAAATAGCATTGTATTTTTTGTCATCTAAATGACTTTCCAACCCTTTCAACATACCGTAAAACGATACTTCAGCAGTATTTGGTATGAAAGAAAAAACCGAATTTTCTAAATCATAATCAACTGATTTTAATATTTGAGGAACTAAATTACTTCCTAATTTTTTACGCTCTTCGTAAATTCCTATATCATTTCCTCTTGAAAAATAAACACGTTCAAAAGAACACGCTTTTCTTTCTAAAGGCTCTTTAATTAAAGTTTCAGAAATTTCACCATTCTTCTTAATAATCAACGCGTGACCTGGTTTCAGTTCTTGAATACTATCCGCTTTTAAATTGAAAGCTGTTTGAATAACAGGTCTTTCAGAAGCAACAACACAAACCTCATCATCTTCGTACCAGAATGTAGGTCTAATTCCAGAAGGATCTCTTAAAACAAATGCATCTCCATGTCCTAAAAGTCCAGCCATTGCGTATCCACCATCCCAATTTTCAGATGCTTTTTTAAGAATTTTAGCGATGTTTATATTTTCTGCTAAATACTTGTTTTTTTCAACATTTGTTAAATCTTGTGCTTTAATTTTCTCTAATAACCTATCGTTTTCGACATCTAAAAAATGCCCGATTTTTTCAAGAACTGTAACAGTATCAGATTTTTCTTTTGGATGTTGACCTATTTCAACCAATGCATCGAATAATTCATCCACATTCGTTAAGTTAAAATTTCCTGCAACCACTAAATTTCTAGACATCCAATTATTTTGACGTAAAAAAGGATGACAACTTTCGATTGAATTTCTACCAAAAGTTCCATATCGAAGATGTCCTAAGAATAATTCTCCTGTAAATCCAGCATTTTTCTTTAAGTATTCAACATCATTTAATAAAGCAGGATTTTCTTCTTCAATTTGCTTGAAACGACTATTAATATGATCAAAAATATCTTGAATTGGCTTACTATCAATTGATCTTTGGCGAGAAATATAACGCTCTCCAGGTTCCATATCAAATTTAATATTCGCAACACCCGCACCATCTTGACCACGATTGTGTTGCTTTTCCATCAATAAATGAAGTTTTTTCAAGCCGTAAAAAGCTGAACCATACTTATCTACGTAGAATTGAAGTGGTTTTTTTAATCTAAGAAGTGCTATTCCACACTCGTGTTGTATTGCGTCGCTCATTACCTTGTTTGATGAAAATTGAAGTGCAAATTTAAGGTTTTAAAATAAGCTAAATCGATAAAAATTAGATTAATTTTTTAAACACAATATAAAGCAACTTTTTTGAGTTTTTTTCGTTAATATCTTTACACATTTTTAGTTATTCATACCTATTGATTCAGAGATAGTTAATAGTTAAAAAAAAAGTTGTATTTTCGAAGTCCATGAAACACATTATAGCTGCTTTTTTCTGTTTAATTCTTTGCTCAATTTTTGGGCAAGATGATGGTATATGGCTTCATCCAAATCGTGGGCAGTGGCAAAATCCAATTCTTTACAAAGTTGAATTAAATTTTGGAGAAATGTATTTAGAGAACAATGGTTTCACTTATTCTCTCAATGATTTCAAGCAACAAATGTCTCATAATCATGCTGAAGGTAAAAAAGATGAGATTGAAAATGCACCAAAAATCATTCATTCACAAATTATAAAATCTACTTTTTCAGGCTCATCATGGAAAGGTGAATTGGTTGAATTAGATTCATCTGAATTTTACAGAAACTATTTCCAGGGTAATGATCCCACAAAATGGAAGTCAGGATTAAAAAGTTTTCAGACAGTTCAAATGAAGAATTTTTATCCAAATATTGATTTAATTTTGAATGGAAAATCATCTAAATTAGAATATTCTTTTTCAATTAAACCAAATACAAATGTTTCCCAAATAGAATATGAAATAAAAGGGGCTACCTCTGTTTCTATAGATAAAAATGGTGATTTACATATTGAAAATAGATTTGGAGAAATCATTGAAACGAAACCTATTGCTTGGAACATTGTAAATGGTCAAAAAAGATTAGTAGCAGTTAATTTTCATCTTTCAGGGACGAAAGTAAGTTTTGATTTTCCAGATGGATTTGACAAACAAAGTGAATTAATCATAGATCCAAGCTTAACTTTTTCATCTTTTTCTGGTTCAACAGCAGACAATTGGGGAATGACAGCAACACCAGATTCACAAGGAAATCTTTGTGCTGGAGGAATTGTATTTAATGATGGAGGGAATTACCCAACAACTACCGGTGTATTCGATATTTCTTTTAATGGAGGAGAAAGCTACACATTAAATGGAGGTACAATTCCTGGTTTTGATATAGCAATTACCAAATTTAATTCAACTGGAACCGCTATGATTTATTCTACCTATCTAGGAGGAAGTTCAAATGAAGCTCCGCATAGTTTAGTTTCTGGAACAGGTGGAGAATTGTATATAATGGGAGTAACTTCCTCTCCTGATTTTCCAATATCAGTTGGAGCATACGATAACAGTTTCAACGGTGGACCTCCAATTACAGAAAACGAATTATTTTATAGTGGAGCAGATATATTTGTTTCAAAACTGAGCTCCAATGGAACAAGTTTAATTGGTTCGACATATGTCGGAGGAACAGGAACAGACGGTGTAAACATTGGTACATTAAATTACAATTACGGCGACCCATTTAGAGGTGAAATAATCGACGGTGGAAATGGTTTTATATACGTTTCAAGCACAACACAATCTTTAAATTTTCCTACTGTAAATGCAGCACAAGGATCTTTAAATGGAGTTCAAGATGCAGTTGTTTTTAAAATGAATTCATCCTTAACAAACATGTCTTGGTCAACTTATTTTGGTGGAAGTGGAAATGAAACAGGTAACTCAGTTCAACTTTCTTCTACTGGTGGAGTTTATGTCGCAGGAGGTACAAATTCAAATACCCTCCCCTTCTTTATTGGAAATGATTTAACTTTTAATGGAGGAATTTCCGATGGTTTTCTTGCTCATTTTAATGGTGCGACAGGAATTATTGTCGAAGGAACATTTATGGGTTTGTCGGAATATGATCAAGCCTATTTTGTACAACTAGACCAAAATAACAATGTATATGTATTGGGACAATCTGAAAGCGATTGGCCTATTACCGCAGGGCTATATGGAACTCCTAATTCTGGTCAATTTATTAGAAAATACAATTCTAATTTAACAAACATCTTATGGACGACAATGATAGGAGCTGGAACTGGTCATCCTGAAATTTCTCCTACCGCTTTTTTAGTCTCGGATTGTTATGATATTTATCTTTCAGGTTGGGGAGGAACTGTCAATTCATCTTTTAGTAATCAAGCTATGTTCAGTTCAACAAACGGGTTTCAAACTACTTCAGATGCTTTTCAATCTTCTACCAATGGAAGTAATTTTTATATAGCTGTTTTAGATCAAGATGCCGCTTTTTTAAAATATGCTACTTTCATGGGAGGAATGAATAATAGTTTCAATCATGTTGATGGAGGAACAAGTCGATTTGATAAAACAGGTAGAATTTACCATGCTGTCTGTGGAGCTTGTGGAGGAAATGATTTTGGATTTACAACTACTCCAGGAGTAATAGGTCCACAAAACATGAGTTCAAACTGTAATTTAGCTGCATTTAAATTCGAATTAAATAAAATTATTCCAGTTATTGGTGACCCTGATCCATTAATATGCATGCCTGATCCTGTCATCTTTAATAATAGTAGTGCAAATGGAAATACCTTTTTTTGGGATTTTGGAGACAATACCACCTCAAATGAAATAAATCCAATTCATTATTATTCAGGACCAGGAACGTATGTTGTACAACTAATTGTTTCAGATTCAAACAATTGTTTTAGTGCCGACTCTGTTTTATTTAATTTAGTGATTGGAGATTTTCAAGGAAGTATTGTTGATCCCCCTTCCCCAATTTGCCCTGGTATTCCTTATCAATTAGAAGCTTTGGGTGGGGCCAATTATAGTTGGTCACCTGCAAATGTATTAGACAATCCATTAAGTGCAACGCCGATTGCAACAATTGATTCTACGACAACTTTTACTGTAATTGTCACTGATAGTTGTGGGGCTGACACCTTAAATTTAACATTAGAAGTCTATGATCCAAATAGTACAATTTCATCAGATACTTCGATATGTATAGGTAATAATGTTCATTTATTTGTAACAGGAGGAATTAGTTATAATTGGTCTCCAGCAACATTTTTAAATAATACTTCCTCCTCAACACCTATTTCTACTCCAACAACAACAACTCAATATTCAGTCACAATTATGACTGCTGACGGATGTGTTTTACACGATACTGTAACTATTTCTGTGTATTATGATCCTCCAATTCCAATCATGCCTGATACAGTCTCAATGTGTTTAAATTCACCTTATACAATTCATGTAAGTGGGGCTGAAACTTATTCATGGTCACCAAATATAAATATCAATACGATAATTGGAGATGCTGTAATCGTAAATCCTCCAAATGATTTTCAATACAATTGTACATTTACAAATGCCTGTGGAAATGCTTTTGATAGTGTTTATGTCGATGTAGTTTTTCCAATAATCACAGCTGGAAACGACACAATCATTTGCCCTAACAATACTGCTAGACTATGGGCTTTAGGAGGTTTAACCTATGCGTGGTCTCCCGTTTCAACTATCGAAAATTCAACACTTCAAAATGTGATTGTTTCACCTAATGTTCCGACCTATTATTATGTAATTGGAACAGATCAGTTTGGGTGTTCAGATTACGACTCAGTTTTTGTAGATCTTTTTCCTAATGCTTATATTCAAACATGTCCCGATGTTTATGCTTTCTTTGGTGATGAAGTTCAACTTGATGCTTCAAGCACTACTCCCGGTACTTACACCTGGTCACCTCCAGAATATTTAAGCTGTACAAATTGCATAAGTCCAATTGCAAATCCTGATAAAAACTTCCTGTATACTGTCACCTATACAGATGAAAATGGATGTCAATCAAGTGATGTTGTGAATTTATTTTACGATGGAATTGTCTATGTTCCGAATACTTTTACTCCTGACGGAAAATTTAATCAATTTTTTCAAGCGAAGGGTGGTAATATTAACACCTTTAACATGATGATATTTAATCGTTGGGGTGAATTAATTTACACGATGGATTCATTAGATGATTCGTGGGATGGAACTTATAATGGAAAGAAATGCCAAGATGGGACTTACACCTGGAAATTAGTATATTCCGATTTTAACAGTCATACAAAAGAACTGATTGGACATGTTAATTTATTGAAATAAAGGTTTAGCTTAAAGGTAATTTTGAGGCTAAAATAAGATTATTATTGAAACAGAATAAGAGTAATAATTTAGGTGTAAAATCAGATTTTATTCCAATTTTACACCAATAATAATTTATTAAATAAAACGTTCATCTACTTCCATTTCATTCCCACAAGATTTACAAGTACGAAGATTTTCAGAAGTGTAAAAATCTTTGAAGCGCGATAAAAAATCTTTTTCTACATCTTCCAAAGGAAATTTATATTCATGCAATTTATGATTACATTTTTCACAAAACCACATCAAACCATCAACTAAATCGGTCCCTTTACGAACTTTTTCAATTACCAATCCAACCGTATTTTCACCACGAATTGGCGAATGAGGAATATTTCCAGGAAGTAAAAACATTTCACCTTCTTTAATCTGAACATCTTTTGCAGCACCATCAATTTGAACACGAACAGTAATATCTCCCTCAATTTGATAGAATAATTCTTCACTTTCATTAAAATGATAATCTTTACGTGCATTTGGTCCACCAACAATCATAACAATAAAATCACCGGCTTGTTTATACAAACACTTATTCCCAACTGGTGGTTTTAGTAGATCACGATTATCATCTATCCATTTTTTTAAATTAAAAGGAGCTAACATATTTTAAATTTTCCCTAAAAGTAAAAAGGATTTTTTTAATATATCGTTTTTTTAAGTCTAAATTTTAACATCTTGTTAGTCTATCAATAAAAAATACTGTAATTTCGGCAAAAAAATAAAAATGAATATACAACTTAAAGATAAAATCGCAGTTGTTTGTGGTAGTACACAGGGAATTGGAAAAGCGACTGCTCGAGAATTGTCAAAAATGGGAGCAACTTTAGTTCTTGTTGCTAGAAACGAAGATAAATTAAAAGCAACTTTACTAGAATTAGATACTCAAGATGGTCAAAATCATTCTTACATTGTAGCTGATTTTTCTAAACCTTCTGAATTAGAAAAAATAATAGCAAAATGGGTTTTAGACTCCAATAAAGTCCATATTTTAGTCAATAACACAGGTGGACCAAAAGGAGGACCAATAAGAAATGCAGCAACATCAGAATTCTTGGACGCTTTTAATCAACATTTAATTTGTAACCACATAATGGTTCAAGCACTTTATCCAATAATGAAAGATGAAGGATATGGTCGAATCATTAATGTAATTTCTACAAGTGTCAAACAACCTTTGAATAATCTTGGAGTTTCAAATACTATTCGAGGAGCAGTTGCAAGTTGGAGTAAAACATTAGCAAATGAATTAGGTCAATTTAATATTACTGTAAATAATGTATTACCGGGAGCGACAAATACAGATAGATTACAAACACTTGCACAAATTAAATCAGATCAAATTAATGAAACAGTTGATTCTGTTTTTGCTGAAATGGCTTCCGAATCACCAATGAATAGAATTGCACAACCTGAAGAAATTGCTTCAGCTATCGCTTTTTTAGCTTCCCCAGCAGCTTCTTATATAAATGGAATAAACATTCCTGTTGATGGAGGAAGAACTAAATCATTATAAATAATTACATTGTTAAAACTAAAGCTTGTTCTTTTATGGGACAAGCTTTTTTATTTCATTGAATCTATTTAAGAAGTGAAATATGGCCTAAATAATTGAGTTCTATATTCGAATTTGTAATACATTTAATTCTATACGTATAAATTCCATCTTCAGAAATTACATTTCCATACTTTCCATCCCATTGAAATATAAGATCATTAGAAGAAAACACTAATTCACCCCACCGATTAAATATCTTAACATCCACCTCTTTAACCCCAATCATACTCGCAGTAAAATAGCTGTTATTTCTCCCCTCATCAGGAGTAAAAGCATTCGGAATAAAAACATAATACTCCTCTTGAATCATTATAGGTTTTGTTATAGAATCGACACAACCTTTTAAATCTGTTGCAATTAACTGTATATAATAAATTCCTGACTCATCAAATGTATTATTAGGATTAACCAAAATTGAACTCTGTCCATCTCCAAAATCCCATTGATATGTCACACCATTTGTTGTTAAGTTTTGAAATGTAATTGGTAAATCTTCGAAAACGGTATGACTAGAAACAATAAAATCAGCAATAGGTGCTACAACATTTACGGTAGTAGTTCCTTCAACAGTAAATGTTTTACACGAATCCGCAACAGAAACCTCGTACGTATAGCTACCAGAAGGTTTCGCCCAAATTGTTGCAGTTGTTTCTCCATTAGGTTTCCAAGCATAAGTATAATCACCATGACCACCTGTTGCAATAACTGAGATTTGAATTGAATCACCCGGACAAACTTCAGAAGTCGGAGACATTTCTAATAATAAAGGAGGACTAGTAATTGTATATAAAATATAAGCAATTTGAGTTTCACCACATTGATCTGTAACCTCAACAGTATAACCAGTAGTCGTAAATGGAATTACTTCTTGCGTAGAATCAGTTCCCATTGGTGCAATCTCAGTTGCCGTCCATACATACGTGTAAAGACCAGCACCACCAGTTGCATTTGCTTCAAGAACAGCTGAAATATAAGGACAAATTTCAGTAATGTCAGGCGTCTCATTTAAATCCAAAGGAAAATAAACAGGAACGGTAACAACTCCAGAAGCAGTAACCGTTTGAAGCAAACAATTATCAGTAACCGTACATGTATAAGTTGCCGTGCCAAGTGGAGTAACAAAAATAGAAGAGGTAGTTTCACCAGTTGCCCATAAATAAGCATAAGGTCCAGATCCGCCAGACACCGTTGCTACAACCTCTAATTGATCTCCAGGACAAAGCACTCCAGAACTTTCAACAACTAGAGAAACAGGTTGTATATCGTCAATGCCTAAATTTATAATAATTGGATTAACATTCCCACAAGGATCAGTAATTGGAAGACTAATAATAACAGTTTCTATCCCTTCAACTAAAGCATCAGCTATTGCATTAAACGTAAATTGAACAGAAGATTGTCCCGCTGGGAAAGTAATAGAATTAGCAATATTTGAATAATCTAGACCTTCAACAGCAGTTCCCGAAGTATTCACAGGAATCGTTAAAGAGGAAGAAACATTACCAGATCTAGTCAAAGTTACAGTACTGGAAACACAACCTTCCGCCATCACATTTGGTGAAGCAGGATATGCAACATAAGACAAAGCATAAGATGCATCTACAGGAACTTTAGAATTTAAACTATTCGCTTCAAGGAAGATTCCAGAATCTAAAATTCCATCCCCTGCATCAGCAACAGCAATAATAAGATGATAAGTCTGACCACATTGAACTTTAGACACAGCTTCTAAAACTTTAGTAAAACCATCATATTGAACATAATTTACAGAAGAATTATAGGGAGATTGAGATCCATTTCCATTGTTGACAAAGAAAGCACTGTTTGATCCACTGTTTACGTTATTAATTGTAACAGGAGTACCTCCTGGTAAAACAGCAATATTTTGTTGTCCTCCAGGTATACCTGGCCCAGATATGAAAAAGGCAAAGACATCGTTAAAAGTAGATCCAACATATTCAGGATATTCTTCAGACCCAAATACATATTTAAAACGAACTGTATCAGAATAAGGAATAAAATCAAATTGTAAAATAGCAGCATTTTCTGTAGAAGTTGATCCTGGAATTAAAGCTGTTAAAGCTGGATAACCAGATGCATTGTTATCAAATCCAGCTGCTCCAGAATTATTAGGACCTTGAGGTCCATTTCCATTATTTAAAACTGTACCCGTAGTCATTACAATTCCAGAGGCAATTCCTAAATTAGTTCCTGCTGCTGTAAAAGAACCAATAGCACCAGAAGATCCTGAATAGTTGATATTTGAAACAGTAACTCCCGGACCTAATAAAACATTTTGAATTAAACCTGAAGGAGACTGAGCGGTACTCGTTATTAACTGTCCAAAAGAACAATTTATAAATAAAACAAAAAGTACAAAGCCAAATATCTTCATGTTAGAACATTAGACGGAAAAAAAACCAATAAGTTGCAATATAAACATTAAAAAATTAATAATTTGAATCTTTAACAAATTGATAACAAAAAGCAATCAAAATAACGAATTAAAATTTCGTTGAAATACAGATGAGAACTTATTAAAACAAGCTCTCATCAATTTTATAAAATTACATTTTTGGTTTACATGATTCAATACACACATGACCGTTTTCACCATGCTTTAAATCATGTTGATCTTTTGAACATGTACTCGAACACTTATGTTCTTTGATCTCATTTTTTGGAGATTGAGCATTCACACTAATTGAAAAACCTGCGATAAATCCGATAGCTTTAATTAACTTTTTCATATTTTTTAAAATTTTGATATAAAAAAGTAGGCGAACGAAATATTAATTCCTGACAATAAATAATTAATATTTAAATTATAACGTTAAAAATAAAGATTAAATAATTAATTAAAACAATACAAATAAAGACCTAAAAAAAACTTATTAACAGACAGTTTTAAAATCAAAATCAAAACAATAAAAAATTAAAATCAGATTAAAACAATTAAATTATAAACATAATACACTAATAAACAACTAATAAAATAAAGAAATTAAAACAAAACCATCATTAAATATAGTTAAAAAAATCTACAAAATAAAAAACTAATTAGTTAATAAATTGATTTAACCTAAGTAATTATTTGTTAATAAAAAATTAATTACAATGTATTAGTTAATTAAAAAATCTTTCCTATTATTGCTGAGTAAAATTTAAAATAAATAAATAAAAACCAAACAATTATGAGCTTACAAGAAATGGAAATGCCCGTTGAAACAACTTCGTCAACAAACACGATTAAAGATGCAGCTTCAAGTACAATTGGAGCAAATGCAGTAATTCAAACTTACATTAATACAGTTTTAGCAACTCCAGATATTAATTTATCTTCAGTAACTTTTAGCGATACAGACAAACATGTTATTACAGATTTGCCTTTACATCAACAATTAGCAAGAAAAAATGCTGAAGCATACACTGATGGTCCTAATTCAGTAAATTCTCAAATGATTAATACATTATCAGATATAATTGGTTTTTCAAATATGTTTGACTCAAGATATTTAAGATTGTTAGCCTTAGCTGGTCCACAAGGAAACCCTCAAGGTCAAGACTTAATAACTTTTAACCAAGGACTTCAAGGATTAATAAATACGATCACATTAAAACAAAACAACTGTGGCACGATCATAACAAGCTTAGGTAATTTCAAAAATTTGATATTACAAGATGAGAGAAATTTGCAAGGAGATGAAAATATTATTACTGCAACTTTAGGAGGAGAACAAGGGGCAATAAAACTTTTAAAAGATAATATTACCGCATGTCATTCTGCAATTGAAAAAGACAATGCAATGATAGCTGGAGGAGCAGGAATGGAAGTAGGAGGAATCCTTATGATAGTAGTTGGTGTTGCTACAGAAGAATTATCATTTGGAGCTTCAACAGCTTTGGTAGTTGGTGGATTAGCGTGTGTTGGCGGCGGAATTGCAATGCAAGTTCTTGCAGGCAAAGACATTAGCGCGAAAATGGATCAATTAAAAACTGATAATACAAATTTAACTGAGGACGAAACTGTTGTAGCATGTTTAACATTGGCATCTAAAAATGTTACAGCAATGATTAACAGTATCGATTCAGCTGTTGCTGCATTAACTAGTTTACAATCAGGATGGAGTAGTTTAAGTGGTGATTTTTCTCAAATAATTCAAGCTTTACAATCTGGGGAGGGAGACACTGGTGATTGGTTAATCACAGATTTAAACGCAGCAAAATCGGATTGGGATGATGCAAATACATTAGCAATTAAATTACAATCAAACGGAACTTTACAAGTTTCAAACAGTAATCCAATAACTTACCCAAAAGTAGGATAATAATTTTAACAAAAAAAGAGATGTAGAATAACTATGTCTCTTTTTGTCTAATTTACAAAATATGGTTGCAGTAGATATAAATGCTAAGAATTTAGCACCGGTCGATAACTTTTCAGCATCAGTTTCAAGTACAGTTACAGCACTTCAAACAATAAACATTACTGAAAATACAATATTAAATTACAACTTATCAGATAATGGTACAGTTCCAAATCTAAGTTCTCACATTCAAAACGCGAAAGATTGTGCGAATGAATGGAACAATACAGTTAAACCACAAATAACCGTTTCTCTTCAAAGTATAACACAATATAGTATTTTGTTTAATTCTCTTTATGCTGAATTAAGTGATAACGCTTTAAGAATTCAAGCAAATGAAAATGATAGTGTTTCTATAGCTAATTTCAAATCAGAAATTGGAAATTTATTATTGACAACATCAAATATTTACAATCAATCAACTCTAGTTCAAACAACATTATCGGCTTTTCAAGACAAAACATGTTCTGTTTCAAGAGATTTTCAATCCGATTTAATAAGTGTTCAAAACAAATTGACTGCTGATCAATTACAAATGCAATATTTACAGCAACAAATGGGAGATCTTCAAAGACAACTTTCAGCTGCTGAAGCAAAAAAAGATGAAATGACAAGTTGGTGGATGTCAGTTTTAACGTTAGGGATTTCTCAATTAGTTGCAGTAATAGAAAATTTACAAGGCTCTATAAATAGTTTGAATAATAGAATTTCGGATGTTAATTATTCTGAAAATCTAGAATCACAAGAAATGGGTTCTTTAACAACAATTGCAGGAACACTTTCTCAACTTTTAAATTTAACGTCATTGCTACAGACAACAATGATGATATTTATTACAAATTGGCAATCACTTTCAGATAATTTAAAAGAAATGGAAGGAATGGAAGAAATTGATCCACAAGATGATTGGAGTATAAATAATCTTCAAGCTGTTAATCTTGAATGGCAAGACATAGCAAAAGAAGTACAAGGAATATAAGAACTTTATAAAAAACTAAAAAAATGGAATCAAATACACTCTCACTAACTTCAGGAGTTCAAACAATTGAGTCGATACAAAATATATTAATTGAAAACACGATTAATAATTTACTATTACAAACAGAAACAAATTTAGTTGATGCAATCCCCAATATTGATCTTCGAAGTATCCAATTTCCAGAGAATGATAAACATGTTACAAATGATATTCTTGCGCATCAAATAAGTGCAAGAATTGCTGCTGAAAGTTTTTATGCTACTTCGTCTTCTCCATTATCAATATTAACAAATGATCTTTCTGAAACAACTGGATTTGTAAATCAATGGAATGCTTATTATTCTAAAATGATGAGTTTAACAAATACAATTTTATCTAGTGAAGAAGATAGATCAAATTTAATTTTAGGTATTCAAAGTCTAAGAAACTCTTGTAATGTTAAGGAAAAAAACTGTCTTAATAGTATTTTATCATTGACTAATTTTCAGACATCAATATCAAATGCTTTATTGTATTTAAATGGTGATAAAACGATTATTTCAAAAATATTTTCTGGAGAATCTGGAATTATTAGTCAATTAGAAAAAGAAATTGTTGACTTAAATACAACAATGGAAAATGACAATAAAACCAATGCAAAAGGAGCAATAAAACAAGGGTTAGGAGTATTGATCATCACTGTAGTAGTTGTAGCTGAAATATTTGCAAATTCAGATGAAGAAGAACCTGAAATGAGTGAAGAATCAGGGAAAATAATTGAAGCATCGATTGATATTATTAAAGAAGATCAAAAACTACAAACAGCTGCAACAGCTGAATGGAACGCTAGTTTTGTCAAATATCAAAATACAGTTAAAGAATTGGCAAGTGACAAACAATTATATTCAGCAGTTCTTCAACTTTGCAATACGATGACTTTAATTAACAAAAATATATCAGATGCGATTTATAATGAAAAATTAATTCAAACAAATTGGAGTAATTTAGATAGCTCATTTGAGAATTTACAAGATCAAATTAAAAACGCTGATAGCTCTGAAATTCAAATTATTAAGGAAGAATTTACTCAACTTAACAATTCATTAAATGAATTAAGAGAGACAGCAATTTCTTTAGAATCTGTTGGTACTATTTCTGTTAAAAATTAAAAAAAATATATCATTCAGTATTATTAAAATGCTGAATGATATTTATTTTACTCCATTTACAACCTTTAAATCTAAATTTATTTGATTATTTAGAATATAATTTTCAATTAAATTAGCTGAATTTTCATCAATATTAAAATTATCTAATTCTGTTGTTTGATTATTTACATCTGTCAGAATTATTTTAGTAGATAAAATTTCAATTTGAAGCAATTTATTTAAATCTACCTCATCTCTCAATCCAGTTATATCGATGAAATTTGACTCAATACTTATCGTTCCTTTGGGAAGATCAAATAATCCATTAAAAACAACAATTACACTAGTAACAATTCCTACAATTTTTATATGATTGAAATTTTTGGTTACTAAAGCTGCAATTATTGCAACAATCAATAAAGATAATCCTAAAATAATTGATGAATTTCTAAAGTACTTATCATTGTCAGCAGGAAATAATAGATATTTTGAATTTCCTTTTTTGTATTGATTTTTTGAATATATATTAAAAGACCACGAAGAGATTATTAAAGCTAAAAAAGAAAATGAAATAATTGGCCTATTAATCCACAAAATAACTCCATAAGCAATTATAAAAATCACGATTTCATAAATTGTTTTTTTGTCTTCTTTGCTCCTTATCATGTAACCAATTAATTCAAATAGTAATTAATAAAATCTGAAAATTAGATTCAAATGAATCAATTTAATCAAATATACAATTAATACTCAAATTTCAAAATGGAAACTTGTTAATTAAACTAAAAAGACACGAAATAAACGTAACCAACTGGAAAAAAATTCAAATTTAAACTAAATAAATATTTAATTTTGAATAATTAATTTTTGAAACGTTGAACCTGAATCTGAACAAACTTCAAGCGTGTAAATCCCATTACTTAAATCAGCTATATTAATTTGATAATTTTTTTCAAATATCATTTCAGACTTTACTTTATCACCTAATGTATTATACACATTTACAACCAAGTTTGAATGATTTTTATTCTCAAAAAGGATGTTAATTACATGTGAAGATGGATTAGGATAAACAGAATAAAAATCATTCTTATTTTCGGTTAAGCTACTTTCTGCAGTATAAGTTATTGTAAGTTTTGGACGTAAAGCTGGATTTGAATGATCACTTGAACAAAAATTCATTCTTCTATAATAGGCTTCATTTTGAAGCTTTATCATAAATCCAAAGCTTGAACCAGGATTTGCAATCATGTCTTGAAAAAGTGTAGTCACATCCATATCAATGTAATTTTGAACAGATGAAGTAGATTCAGGAATACTCAACCTATTCAATGTCGTCGTATTTGGCTGACTATTCCAAGAAACACTAGATTCATTCCAAGAAGTAGTAATTCTTTCTAAATAAGAATTATTAGGCCCACTCGTTGTTGCATGCTGTCCCAGTTGAGATGTTGCATCCCAACCATAAAAAGAAAGAGAAGCATTAGATATAATTGCATC
>CANJKA010000051.1 GCA_947474675.1 Flavobacteriales bacterium | reverse complement strand
TTTATCCTAATCTAGATTGGAACTGGGGAATGTTTGGCGAAAATATTACAATCTCTAATTTAGATGAAGAATCAATACTAATTGGTGACGTACTTAAAATCGGATCCGCGATAGTACAGGTTTGTCAACCTCGTCAACCTTGTTATAAGTTAGGTATTCGATTTGAAACTCAACGTGTATTAAAACAATTTGTACGTTATGGATTTCCTGGTATTTATGTTCGAATACTACAAGAAGGAAGTTTAAAAACGGGTGATTCTGTTGAATTAATTGAGCGTTTTGAAAACAGTATTTCTGTATGTGATTCTTTTAAATTAATTATTTACCAAGATACTCCTGAATTTAAATCACTTTTAACACGAGCATTGGCTGATCCAAATCTAGCTGAAAGTTATAAAGAGCAATTGGCTCGATGAAACTTACTATTTGGTAATTTAGTTTTTTCATTTTTTAAAGTAATAACTAAGTTTGTTTTCATTAAATCAATACCAATTACTTTAAAAAATGAAAAAACTAATCCAGACCATCCTTCTTACACTTATTATCTCTAACGTTTCATTTTCCCAAAAAAAAATAGACTTTTTTATTGAAGGAGGGGTTTGTAACAGAACTTTTGTAAATGAGTTTTGTTATTCATACAGAACATATTACCAACCTTCTTTTAGGACAGGTTTTGATCTATATAAGAACACTAAACATAATTTTGTTATTGGATCTAAACTTTCTCTATCTGCTTTCAGTACAAAAACAGATCGAATAATATATGGTGGCCACCAATACAAAGATGAACTTGAAAAATTCACTATAAATGATCAATTTTTAATACTTGGATTAAACCCTTACATTGGTTTAAAAATTAAAATAATTTCAATAAATTTAGGTTTTTTAATTATGGATAATCTATTGTTTAAAACTAGACTTAACGGAACTGTTTACGGTGAAAACCATAACAATACCTCAGAGATTTATTATAAAGGATTTTTTTCAACTGGTAACTTGTCTACAGGTTTATCAATGTCAATTACTTATAAAATGAACGATAAAATAACTTTAGAAACAACTTGTTTGAAAAGCTCTAATCACGTTACTCAATATTATGGAGAGGATTTGAATTTAAAATTACATCAATTAAATTTTGGTTTTAAATACAATCTTTTAGATTTCAAGAAAAAAGAAACGAAAGAAGTTGAAGTTATGAAAAGCTTATAAATCAATTTATATAAATCGAGTAACTATAGAAGGTATCAATTTAGATTCTTTATAAAAATCATGACTCGCATTTTCTACTATTTCAGCGTTAATATTTAGCTTTTCAAACCAATCATTACTCGGTTTATTTAAATCATTATCGCCATAAATTAATTGAATATCACTCGCTGGTTTTTCATTTTCGAACCTTAAACGAGTTGAAGAAATTGCGATTAACATATTTACTTTTAAACCTAATAAATTTGCTTTCCAAGCGATTGTCCCTCCAATACTGAATGCTAATACATGAATGAATCCTTTTTCCAATTCAAGTAATCTATTGACAGCTTTTTCAATTCCAGTAGAAATAAATTGATGATGAATTATTTCTACTGTCTGACCAATAATATCAATTCCTGAAAGTTCACAACAATCATACAATTGAACTTCAAATGATTTTGTAAAATGCTGAACATACTCTTCAATCCAATCACAATTTGTAAAACCTCCAATATCTGAAAGAATAATTAATCGAGGCTTCATTTTTCAATAGAATAAATCACACCCTCTACCCCATCGAAATCAAAATTCTTTTCAAATTTTAACCCCATTTTCTCAAGAACTTTTACAGAACCAATATTAGCTGACATTGCTCTTCCTATGATTTTATTCATTTTAAATTTTGTAAAACCTAGGTCAATACATGCTAAAGCGCTTTCTGTCGCATATCCTTTGTTCCAGTGCTCTTTAAAAAACCGAAAGCCGATATCGTATTCATCTTTTTCTTTCGTGTATTTTAATCCACACCAACCGATGTATTCATGTGTTTCTTTCAAAAAAACGGACCATCTTCCAAATCCATATATTTTGTAATGATCGTAGTTTTGAATTAATTCGATTGTTTCTTCAAGATTATTAAAAGCTCTATCACCCGTGAATTGTATCACTTTAGGATCTGAATTTAAAAGAAACATTTTATCAGCGTCAGAGATGTGAAATTCTTTTAAATACAAGCGATTGGTTTCTAGTATTCTCATCAGGTCTAATAAAAATATCTTCGATTATAAATAGCGATCTTCAATTACATTACAATGATGAATTGCATGACCTGCACTCAACCAGCCATAAATCCTAGCTGAAGCCATGTTACCATTTGCGGTACCTTTAAAATCGAGCATTTCTTCAGACATTGATTTATAGAGGTAAATAGATGAATTTCTTACAACTAAAAATTCGTCAATCATATCATTCAAAGAACGTTTCACTGAATTTGAATTTCTCACATAATCATCGTCATCATATCCTGATAATTCTTTTGAATCATTTCTTGAAAAACGTAAGGCTCGGTATGCAAAAATCCTTTCTGAATCTATTATATGTTGAAGAACTTGTTTTATAGACCATTTATCAATATCATAAGCAAAATTTATTTTTGATTCAGGCAATGTAGAAAACAACTGAAATATATCATCTCTATTTTTTTCTAAAGCTTTAATCAAATCTGTTTCGTTTACTAAAAGAATATAGTCTTGGAAATAACTAATTGTGTTTTGAATGAGAGGCTTTGATATCATTGTACTTATTTTGAGTAATCAAATTTACGGATTTATTTTAAAATTCACACTAATTTCTAGCCTGAAAATAAAGTCATTTTAGTCGAAAGTCACAATTTCCTTGAGTTTTCCTTATCTTTGTACTCAAATTCAATAATACACAATGAAATTCAAAGGAAAACGAACAGTTGCAAGTCAAATGAAACCAAGAGATAATGGCTTCAAAGTTACTGGGGATACAGAATTAATGTTATTCATGATTTCAGCAATGCCTGGGAAAAATCGTAATAATATTAAATCTCTTTTGAAAGATAAGTTTGTAGAAGTTGATGGAAAAGTTCAAACTCAATTCAATTTACCTGTTCGTGTTGGTCAAACTGTTTCTATTCGTCCTCGAAAAGGATCTGTACAACAAACCAATTATAAAGGACTAGAAATTATTCATGAAGACAAAGATATTATTGTGATCAATAAAGAAGCTGGACTTCTAAGTAT
This sequence comes from Flavobacteriales bacterium, assembly GCA_947474675.1. GTDB lineage: Bacteria > Bacteroidota > Bacteroidia > Flavobacteriales_D > Crocinitomicaceae > CAIUKX01. Next base: position 21,518 of record CANJKA010000051.1, on the reverse strand, counting down.
GGCCAATAATAAAGAAAAAAACAAAACGGCCTACGCATTGTTAAGTGCCCATGTTAAAAAAGCAAATGCTGACAATAAAGTATACATTGTTCACCGTTTAGACAGAGAAACATCTGGTTTAATTTTATTTGCTAAAAACGAAGAAATCAAAACTAAATTACAAGAAAATTGGAACGATACAATTCAAGAAAGAACATATATCGCTGTTGTTGAAGGTAAATTGGAACAACCTTCAGGAACAATCACTTCTTATTTAGTAGAAAGTGAAGCTTCTATGATTGTTCATTCTTCTCAAAATCCTAAAAAAGGAAAGAAAGCAATTACACATTACAAAACAATTAACTTCAAAAAAGGATTTTCAATGTTGAAAGTGAATTTAGAAACTGGACGTAAAAATCAGATTCGTGTTCACATGCAAGATTTAAAACATCCTGTAATCGGAGATAAAAAATATGGTTCTACTTGTTCACCTGTTGAACGTTTAGGTTTACATGCTCAAGTTTTAGCTTTCACACATCCTGTAACTGGAAGGTTGGTTCGATATGAATCTCCAATTCCTAAGAAGTTTTTGGGTATGTTTTAATGAATTTTCCTATTTTTTTGTTAAATCTATTTTTAATTAAATCTTAATTAATAGTATTGTAAATAAAGGATGTTAATTCCATTGTAAAACAATAGTTATGTTTAAATTTATTTTATTCGCGTTCATATTTACTGCTTTCTTTACAAATGCACAAAAGAAAAATCAACTTAGTTTTTATACCTTGTATGATTCCCCAGTAAAAAATGTATCACCTTCGATGAATGATGATTTTGGAATTGGTTTTTCTTATGGATACCAACCTTTTGATTTTATTCCTGCTGTGATAGAGTTAGAAATCAATCATTCTGCAAATTCATATAAAAGTTATTCAAAACAAATGCCTTTTACTGACGGTTCTGTTGAAAATTACAACGTAGTCTATAAAACACATTTAAATAAATACTTAATCGGCACTAAATTTTTTATCGGACGAGAATTTAATATTTTCAAATTTTTCATCACTCCTCAAATTGGAGCTATCGGATTTAATTCAACTGTAAAATACCCTAATTTTTACAAACCTACTAGTAATGGAACCTATCCAAATACGTTGAAACAATTCCAACACTCAGGATGTACAGTTTATGGGGGGCAAATTGGATTTGAATTACATCTAAATAACTTATTAAGAAAAACTCAAACAAATGATCATAGAATTCAAATTAGCGTCAATCTATTACAAAGTTTTTCTACTTTAAAATACATTAACTTAAAAAATATCAAAGAAAATGTAGATGTATCAGTTGAATTGGAAGCAAACAATCTCATTTTTCCTAACAATGAAATAATTTACAATTCAATTTATAGTGAATATTATAAAACGAAACTAAAGATGTGGGGAATTCATATTGGATATATTTTTGTTTTTTAGAAATCTAAATAATATTTTTTATATTAAATTTGTAAGCTAACACCTTCTTTTATTTTAAAATTTTAATATTTACAAAGACTAAAAAAATATGGATTTAGATAAGTTATTTAAAAACAAACCGTTATACAAAACTCCATGGCTAGTTTTGATAATTTCTATTTTAGTTATTTTAAATTATTTTTTAATTAATATCACAGTAAATTTTTCAGATGTCGACAATTATACCTATACATTATTTGGAGCACCTGACACAATAAATATATACCAAGGTCAATTTTGGGGAATTTTATCTAATAATTACATTCACACTAAATGGGCTCCATTATTAATAAACATTGTCGGTTTATGGTTATTTGGAGCTTTTATTGAACGAAGAATTGGCTATTTAAGATTTCTATATTTAATCACAATAGCCTCGATAATTCCCTCTTTATGGCAATTAACAATTTCAGCTGAACCTGGCATTGGTTTATCTGGAGTAAATTACACTCTTTTTGGGTACATTTTAGTTCGTTCTAAAAAAGGAAAAGCGTTTCAATTAAAAGGTTTATATTATTTTCTAGCTTTTATGTTGATCGTGTTAATATATTGCAACTGTGTAAATATTTTTATTGTAGATAAATTTAGAACAGAATCAATGATAATTGGTCTTCTTTTGGGAATGCTATTAGCTAGAATACGTTATGGCGAAAAAAAGAAGCGCATTGCAATAATTACTTCAATCGTTACAATTTCAATTAGTACACTATTCTTCGCACCTTGGTCATCAACTTGGCAAGTTTTTAAAGGAATTAAGTATTATGAAAAAAACGATCTTAAAAATGCTAGAATTTATTACAAAAAATCACTCGAAATAGAACCTAGAAATGAATTAGCTTTAGAAAATTTAAGAATTATAAAAGTTGATCTATTAATTGAAAAGGCATATAAAGCACATTTAAATAAAAAATATTTACTTGCTAAAAAATATTATTTGCAAATTATTGAAATAGAACCAACAAATCAAGGAGCAAAAGAAAATCTTAAAATGCTGCCATAAACACCTCATAATCAAATTCAATTATAATTTATTTCAAACTTTAGTTATTTTTTATTTACTCAATTTAAAATAGTATGCAATAAATTAAATAAAAACTCGTTCTAATTTCAAGAACAAATCACACTACTAAAATATTTCAATTTAATTTTAAAACTTTAACGTACAAGTCAAATTGTATTACTAATTAACGACATCCCTACTTGTCGAACTTTATAAAAAAAATTCAATACAAAAAGCATTCAAAACAAATCGAATGCAGCTTAATGATTTTTAAATATAAATTCTAAAAACAAAGTAAGATGGTAGTAATTTCAAGTGTAATCGCAGTGGTTTCAGCTGTTTCATTGTATGAATATTTTTCAGCAAGAAGTTGGCAACAAGTAACCTCACAAACAAGAAATAACCTAGTTTTTGAAAATCGTAATCAAAAATACGGAGCTTATATTCTCCGGAGAGATTACGATAAAAGACTTATGCTAATTCTTTTAATTTTCTCATTCAGTATCGGAAGCATTTATGGATCTTATTTATATCTAAGAACTCCCTATTCACAATTTAAAAAGACTTTTACCGATCCTACTGCTTATCCATTAATCCCACCTGTAATTGAAAAAACAGAAAATGAACCTGAAAAAGAACCTGAAAAACCGGAAGAAGTAAAGCCGAACACTCCCCCTCCAAGCTTTGAATTTTTAGCACCAATCGTTGTTGATAATGGGGATGTAAATGACATTAATCTGCTAGATGAAAATGAAGATGCTGGAATAAAAACAATAAAAGATGGTAACCCTATAAACCCAATTGTTCCATCAATCCTTTCGGCCACAACTATTGATGTTACACCTGAGCCCCCTACTGATTTCCCAGATATAGATGCTCAATTCCCTGGTGGAAATATTGAAAGATTTAAATTTTTATCGGATGAATTAATTTTCCCTCCTGATGAAGTAAATGGTGAAGGTGGTAAATGTCTTTTAAATTTTGTTGTAACTAAAGAAGGTGAAATTAAAAATATAAAAATCATAAAAGGCATAGAAGATTGTAAGTCATGTGACCAAGAAGCAATTAGAGTAATTAAATCTATGCCAAAATGGGAGCCAGCCACAACTAAAAATAAGCCTGTAGATAGTTACTTTAATATGACAATATATTTTAAAGTTTTATAATCAAAGTAAAATTAAACCATTTCATTCTTAAAGTGTAACTATAAGTAATGAGATGGTTTGAAATTCATCTTCAAAGAAGTATATTTGTTCACTTTAAAAAAATAAAAAATGAAAATATCAGTTAGCATCCTTTTAATTGTGATTGTTTTAAATATTTTACAATCATGCTCTGGAAATTCGACCAGCAAGGAAGAATACGGAAGAGGAAAAGTGAGTCTATATATTGAAGACTCCTATAAACCTCTTTTCGAAACATCAATTCATACATTTGAAGGTCAATTTCCGAAAGCAAAAATAGAAGCAAATTTTTGTACAGAACTTACAGCAATTGAAGCGTTATTTGCGAATAAAACAAAAACTATTTTTATATCAAGAGATCTTACTAAACAAGAAAAAGCAAAATTACTTACTGCACAAGTTGAAGTAAGAAGCGAGAAAATCGCGGATGAAGCTGTTGCATTAATCGTTCATCTTGACAATAAAGATACATGCATGAGTGTTAGTCAACTTTTAGAGATTCTAAAAGGTAAAACAATAAATTGGCCAACAATGAAAAATAAAATTGACGTTGTTTATGACAATCAAAATTCAGCTAATTTTAATTATTTACAAAATTTAACAAAAAACAGTTCTCTTCCTGCAAACGTATTTGCTGTTAAATCAAATGAAGAAGTTATAAAATATGTTAAAGAACATCCTAATGCAATTGGTGTAATAGGTGTGAATTGGATAAGTGATGAAGACGATCCAAAAGTTTTAGATTTTTTAGACGGAATAAGAGTAATTTCACTAAGCAGTTCAGATAAAGGTGAATACTACAAACCTTTTCAAGCATACATCTACGATAAAAAATACCCTTTAACAAGAGAGTTGTGGTCTATCAATAAAGCTGCTAAACAAGGTATAAACTCAAGTTTTGTCAATTTCTTAACGGGTGAAAAAGGTCAACTAATAATACAAAAATCATCATTAATACCTGCAACCGCTCAAGTTAGAATGATTCAAATCAAAGTCGAATAATTCAAAAAAAACAGCGTTTCACATCAGATTTTATCAAAAAAATATTAAATTTGCATCCGTTTGTTAAAAATATTTTTTTTGGCAAGACAATTGGTAAACAATAAATCAAATACGATTTTTTAATAATAATTTAGTTTATGAAAATTTATAAAATAATTGCTTTCTCTCTTTTGGTAAGTTCTTTATCAAATGCTCAAACTCTTGCAGACGCAAGAAAAAAGACTGAAAATGAACGATTTGAAATGGCCGGTAAAGATTTTTGTAATTTAATTGCAAAAGAGCCTAAAAGAGCAGATTATTATTTTTATTATGGTGAAAACTTCTTAGAACATGGCGATCTAGATTCTGCAAATATTATTTGGGGAAAAGGTATTGTTATAGATCCAACAAGTCCTTTAAATTATGTAGGACTAGCAAAATACAATTGGTATAAAGGAGATACTACATCTGCAAATGTCCATATTTTAAAAGCATTCGCTTTAACTAAGAATAAAAACCCTGAAATACATAGACAAACAGCATCTATCTATATAAAAACTCCTGTTCACAAAAAGTTAGATGCAGCTATCGTACTTTTAAATAAAGCAATTTCTTTAGATCCAAACAATCCAGAAAATTACTTATTAATGGGTGATGCTCTTCTTGAAAAAACACCTGGAAACTCAAGTCCTGCGATTAAAAATTACAACAAAGCGATTGAATTAAATCCAGTTTTTCCAAAAGCAATCGTTCGTACAGCTAAAATTTATCAAAGAGCTGGATCAGACTCTTTAGCAAATTCTATCTACATTAAAGCACAAACAATAGATCCAACATATGCTCCTGCTTTTAGAGAAAATGCTGAATTAAATATGAAGTTTAACCAAACGAATAAAGCTGTTGAAAATTGGAAAAAATATTTAGCATTAAATAATAGTAATGAAGCGAGATATAGATACGCAACATCATTATTTTCAGGTAAAAAATATTGTGAAGCTATTGTTGAACTTTTGAATGTACAAGCTGGAGGAATTGAAAACATGTATATTGAAAGAATGTTAACATATTCATATTATGAATGTAATGAGTCTGATGCTAAAATATCTAGTGAGAAAGGCTTAGAATCAAGTAATAAATTTTTTATTATTGCTCCAAAAGAAAAAGTATTAGTTTCTGATTATAAATACAAAGGGAATTTATTAATTAAAGCAGGGAAAGATTCATTAGGTATTATTGAATTTGAAAATGCAGCAAAAATAGATCCTCTTAAAGCTGGCGAAATTTATGGTGAAATTGCTAAGATGCACATGAAAACAAAACAATATCCAAAAGCTATTATTGCATACGAATTAAAACGTAAAGGGAAATTTACTAATCTTACTACTAATGAAGTACAAGATTTATCAAGAGCTTATTTTTATGGACCTAAAGATTATGTGATGGCTGATAGTTGTTATACTAATTTAGTTTCTCGTATACCTACTACTTCTCAAGCAAGTCTAGTACAAGCATATTTAGGACAAGGAAGATCTATCTGTAGACAAGATTTAAAAAATGAAAAATGGCTAGCTAAAAATGCTTTCACTAGTTATTTAGAATTACTTAAACCTGAAGATAAGACAAATGCAAACAACAAAGCTGCAATCATGGAAGCTTCAAAATATCTAGGAGATTACTACTTAAAATCTCAAGAAAAAGACAAAGTTAAAGCGAAATCATATTGGGAAATGGTAAGAACTCTTGAACCTACAGATCCTCAAGCAAAAGCATTTTTCCTAAGCCCAGATGCGAAATAAAATAATATTAAATCAATAAACTAAAAAAAGCAGATGAAAATAATTCATCTGCTTTTTTTTATGCTTGTTATTTTTAAATAAAAGACCCATGCAGTTGGGTTTTCTGAAGACAGAAAACACGTTTAGGATAACCGATAACCGCTGTAATCCACTGGTAAGATTTCTCTTTGTACTTTCAAAGAAAGTTGCGGCCCGCCATTAGTTAACAAAGACTCTCCTTAAGGTAAAAAATATTGCTTCAAGAATAATCTGCATGGGCTCTCTTACGAGATAGGTTACTTTACCAACTCTGTGGATGAACCTCTAGAACAAATTTAACAAAAGAAAAGTTTTAAGCAAACAAAAAACAGAAGATATCTTAAAACTATCTAATTGACTCTAAAAAAAAAGCCTTTGTAAATTTTTTACAAAGGCTTATATTATTGTTTTTACAGTTAATTTAATCAAATGAACTTGCTACTGAAACTAATTTATCTGCTTTTTGAAATCCTACTAATGTTTTTAGAACTTTTCCATCTCCATCAAGAAATAATAAAGTTGGATAAGCAGATATTTTATATCTTTTTTGGATTTCTGGACCATCTGCATCTTTTTCAATATCCACTTTCATGTTTATAAATTTTGAATTAAACAATGTCGCAACTTCAGCGTCCTTAAAAGAAGTTGCCGCCATTTGTTTACAAGGACCACACCATGAAGTGTGACAATCAATAAATATTACTTTATCATTTTTAATAGCATCAGCTTTTGCTTTTGCTAAAGAAAGTCCTGAAAACTTAATTCCACCTTCTGGTTTTTTTGAACTATTCTCTACAACAAATGCCATTGACAAGGTTGTAACAAATAGTATCCCAATGCTTTTTTTTATCATGAACTGCTGATTTTTTTTGTTTAAAATTACATTTTTTATTCAAATAATTTCAATAATCATTTGAAACAAGTTACTTTTAACAAACAATTTTTATACCATTCATTAAAGTGAATTCATTTAAAGTCAATTATCTTATTGTAAACGAGGAAACGAAAGGACTTGTAGAATATTTTATTTCTGAATGGTTCAATAACAATGAATACATTACCGTTTTAACTTCAGGATCAACAGGAATACCTAAGCCAATTCAGTTATTAAAATCAAAAATGAAAGATTCTGCTTTAATGACAGGACATTTTTTGAATTTAAAAGAACATGATAAAGCATTACTTTGTTTATCTGTCAATACAATCGCTGGTAAAATGATGATTGTAAGGTCAATTGTTTTGAAACTAAATCTTTATATATGTTCACCAACTTCTGATCCATTAAATTTAATTTCCGAAGAAATTGATTTCATTGCAATGGTGCCAATGCAACTGGATAATACATTAAATTTAAATTCTATAAAATTAAAAAAAATTAGAAATGTAATTATTGGTGGTGGAATTATTTCAACTCAAATTATTGATAAATTAATTGCAAATAATATCACAGTTTTCCATACGTATGGAATGACTGAAACCATTTCTCACATTGCAATGCGAAGAGTAGGATTACATTCTGAAGACTTTTTCACAGCTATTGGTTTAACATTTTTCTCTGAAAATAATGGTCAATTAATTATTCATTCTCCTATAATTGAATCCGAAAGTATTACAACAACTGATGTGGTTCAATTAATTGATAATAAACATTTTGTATTTAAGGGTAGATCTGATTTTGTAATTAATTCAGGAGGAGTAAAAATCCAAGCTGAAGACGTGGAACACAAAATTGAAAAATTAATTCCTTACCCTTTTTTCATTACAGGTATAGAAGACCCGTCACTTGGTGAAAAAGTTGTTTTACTTATTGAAAACAAAGACGATATTCATTTAAATAAAATCGATTTACTCGAATTAACTTCAAAATATGAATGCCCTAAAGAGATTTATTTTATCTCAAAATTTGAATTGACTGAATTAGGAAAAATAAATAGATTAAAAACGATTTCGAAAATTAACAAAAACACTACTAAGATTATTCTCTAAGCTGAATTACTTCTTCATTGCCCTATCCATATCTCGTTTATCGTCTTTTTCTTTTAGATCATTTCTTTTATCATGTAATTTCTTACCTTGAGCACAGGCAATATCAATTTTCGCCCATCCTTTTTCTGTTAAAAACAATTTCAAAGGTATCAATGTATTTCCTTTTACTTTTAGAAAACGCTCAATTTTATTAATTTCTTTTTTATTTAGCAATAATTTCCTATCTGCTTTTGGCTTATGATTATAAAAAGATCCGTTTTCATAGGCATTAATAGACATATTTCTTATCCAAATTTCTCCCTCTTGAAAAAAACAAAACGCCTCTAAAATACTTGCTTTACTACTTCTTATACTTTTAATTTCAGTTCCACACAACTGCATACCAGCTGTATAGATGTCGAATAATTGATATTCAAATCGTGCTCGTTTGTTCCTTATGTTAACCTCTTTATTAGCCATGGTACAATATTAAGAATACTTTAGAGATCAAAGGTTATATTTATCATTCAATATCTTAACTCCTTTGAAAATATAAATCAAACAAAAAATCATTAATAAATGACTTAAATCATCCTTGTTTAGCCATTTATGTGGATTCAATTTTAAGATAAAAATAAAAGCAGATGGCAAGCCAATTATTACGCCAATAACTACAAATCTCATTGCTTTGACACCTCTTTTAAATAAGATATATCCAAGAATACCTGCAAAATACACATATGTTATTATCGCATCAATCGCAATGAAAATAAACTTTTTGTAGTAAAGTGCTATGAATAATAAAACAATTGATTTTACAATTAAGAAAGTTTCAGAAGCAATCCTTTTGTTGGATCGTTCAAAATGAAACAACATTGCTTTCCCTAAGTATATGCCAGATATCGCACCTGTGATCCAATTTAAAAATTTTCCTTCAACCCCTAATTGTTGGAAAAACAAATGACCTAGTCCTCCAAAAAAAGTTGAAATTGAAAAAATTAAAAAGAACCATTTCCAATAAACTAAATTAATTTCAGTAGACTTTTTTATGACTGAATAAGAATACAAACAAAAAAAAGCCATAATCCAATTTGTTATAAGAGCCATTGGTTCTTGTAACGTCAATCCAAATAAATCAAATTCTATTAACACTTGCTTCACATTACAAATTTAAATAAATTTTAGAAGATTCATAATTGAAAATTAGAAAAAATCACACATAATATTGTATTTTTGCAATGTGAATATACCTTCAAAATATATAGAAGAAGCCGTGGAGCAACTTTCTTCACTTCCTGGAATCGGAAAGCGAACAGCTTTAAGATTAGTTTTAAATTTGTTGAATAGATCCGAAATTGATATAGAACGTTTTTCATCATCATTCACTTCAATGAAAGAAAACGTTAAGAAATGTTCAGTTTGTGGAAATGTTTCAGATTTAATTATCTGTACTATCTGTTCAAATCCTAGAAGAAATAAAAGTCAAATTTGTGTAGTTGAAGACATTAGAGATGTTCTCGCAATTGAAGCTACAGAATCATACACAGGTATATACCATGTTTTAGGAGGAATAATTTCCCCTATGGATGGAGTTGGACCAAGTGATTTAAACATCCCGAGCTTAATAGAAAAATTAAAAACAGAAAAAATAAGTGAAATCATTTTTGCATTAAGTGCTACAATGGAAGGAGATACAACAAATTATTATCTATATAAAAAAATCTCACCATTTTCGATTGAAATTACTACTTTATCAAGAGGAGTTTCAGTTGGGGCAGAATTACAATATGCAGATGAATTAACACTTAGTCGTTCATTACTTCATCGTCAACCATTTCAAGTTTTATAAATATGATTCAAGAATTTAAAACATTCATTCTTCGTGGCAACGTGATGGATTTAGCAATAGGGGTAATAATTGGAGCAACATTCAGTTCGATTGTAACTTCTCTAATAACTGATGTAATAACACCACTAATCTTATCACCTGCAATGGAACTTGCACACGTAAAAGATTTAGAACAATTAAGACTTGGAGGAAGCGGGGCTATTAAAATTGGTAAATTTTTAGCAGCAATCATAAACTTCATCTTGACAGCATTTATTCTATTTTTAATAATAAAAGGAATAAATAAAACCACAAAAAAGAAAAAAGAAGATGAAGCTGTTGCCCCCACTCCTATTCTATCAAACGAAGAAATTCTACTGACAGAAATTAGAGATTTATTGAAAAAATAAAAAAATAAAAAAAAAAAAGATCTTTTGTAAATTTGGTTGTAAATAAAATTTGTTTATTTTCGTATTAATTAATTTATATAAATAACCTTTTAAGTATAGATAAATTCAGGAAACTGAAGCTATTTTTTTAAAATTATGACAAGTATTTTTGTTGCCAAATTGGATTTTGGTGTGACTAGTGAGCAGTTGAAGAGTACTTTTGAAGAGTACGGAAAAGTGCTGAAAGCTTCTGTAGCGATGGATCGTGAAACAGGAAAGTCAAGAGGTTTTGGTTTTGTTGAAATGGAAGATTCTAACGAAGCTAGAAATGCTATTTCTGCTTTAGATAATTCAGATTTAAATGGCAGACCTATTTCTGTTAAAGAGGCTGAGCAACGTGAAAATAGACCTGCTCCAGGAGCTAGACCTCCTTTTACTCCTTCCGGTGATAGAAAACCATTTCAACGACCTGAAGTTTCTAGAGGGCCATCTACTCCGAATTTAACACCAGAAGATTTTATCAAACCTGTTCAATCTTTTACAAAAACAGTTGACAAAAACAAAAGTGAGCCAAAAAAGAAAAAAAATGGTTCAATGGAGGCTTATAAGAAAAGTGGAAAAACTCCTCGCTACGATTTAGATGATGACATGGATGATTGGAAACCAAACAGTGGTAAAAAATCAAACAATCAATTTGAAGACGACGACGACGATGAATATTAAAATATATAAAAGCTGATTACATATCAGCTTTTTTTTTGCAATAACTAATTAAACATTACAAACTATGAAATTTACATTCGCATTTTTAGCATTTTTCTTTGTATCTTCTTTTTTTTCTCAAAACGTAATAATTGCAGAGAGAAATGCGGCCTTCTCTTCAGGTTCGAAAAACGCTATAATTATTACAATACCTTATACTACTGTTGAATTTGTTGAAAAAGCAATAAAAGATGAGCTGAAAAATTGGGGAGGAAAATCAAACTCTTCGAAAGGGGAATTTTCTACATATCAAAGTCAAACAAAAGAATTAGGCGAAAAATTATTTGACAGTTATGCCAAAATTATAGAGGCAAAAGATGGCAATATTACAATTGCTTTCGCTATTGATTTAGGAGGAGCGTATCTTTCAAGCTCAATTCATAAAGAACAATTTACAGCATTCTCAAATAGACTTAAGACATTTGCAATAAAAACATCAAAAGAATCAGTTTCAGAAGAATTGAAAAATCAAGAAAAAATTCTTAAAGATCATCAAAAGTTTTCTGAAAATTTAGAAAAAGACAAAGCTACCTTAGAAGCAAATATTTTAGATTACAAGAAGAAAATCGAAGAAGCATCAGCTAAAATAGAACAAAACAAGGTTGATCAAGCAAAAAAGAAAGAAGAAATTAAAGCTCAAGAAATTGTTGTTGGTGATATTAATAAAAAATTTGGTGAAATTAAATAACACTAATTCACTTTAATATTATCTATTTTTTAGAAAATTAAACCTTTGTTTTATTTTTTAATTCTAAATTCAAAATCAATTTCATGAAAATTTTATTCCTATTTATAACTTTAAGCACATTTATTTCTTCAAGTATTCCAACCACTTCAGAAGATGATATTATAGGCACTTGGTTGACTGCAGATAAAAAAGGACACATTGAAATATATAAAGCAAACAATCTTTTTTACGGTAAAATAATTTGGCTAAAAGAACCTAACGATCCTAAAACTGGAAAACCAAAAATCGATAAAGAAAACCCAACTGCTTCTAAAAAAACACAATTAATTATGGGGATGAATATCCTATATAATTTTAAATTCGTTAATAATGAATATACAGGAGGAAAAGTATATGATTGTAGAGACGGAAAAATGTATACTGGTAAACTTTGGATGACCAATAAAAACACCTTAAACATGAGAGGTTATGCAGGTATTTTCTTTAGTACAGAAGCTTGGTTTAGAATTAAATGAGATGACCTCGTTCGCTAAAAGACAAAAGATCGCTTCGCTTTAAGTCAGACAAGCAGTTCTTAAACTATTTTAATCTGTCTTTTGTCTTAAATCTTTTTTCACTACTTTTGATTCATGCAAAAATTACGAATTCTTTTATTACCTTTCGCTTGGATATATGGTGGTATAGCTGCATTTCGAAATTTAATGTTTGACTTACAAATCAAGCAATCTTTCTCTATTCCTAAGAAATCTATTTGCGTAGGAAATCTTTCTGTTGGTGGAACTGGAAAAACACCTCATGTTGCTTATTTGGCCGATTTATTAAAGGATTCAAATAAAATAACCTTATTAAGTCGTGGATATGGTCGTTTAACAAAAGGATTTATTCTAGGCTCAAAATCATCAACAGGCAGTGAAATTGGTGATGAACCTAAATTGTATGTTTCTCGATTTAATCCTGAAGTAAACGTTGTTGTCTGTGAAAAACGCGTTGAAGGAGTTCATCAAATTCAAAAAATATTTCCAGAAAACAATCTAATAATATTAGACGACGCATTTCAACATAGAGCCGTAAAAGCTGGTTTAAATATACTTTTAACTGATTATTCAGCTCCTTATTATAGAGATCATGTTCTTCCCGCTGGAAATTTGCGTGAATGGAAAACAGGTAGAATAAGAGCTGATTTAATAATTATCACCAAATGTCCTTTAAATTTAAGTGCTGATGAAAAATCAAAGGTGATTCAAAACTTAAAATTTGATTCAGACAAAATATTTTTCTCTCACATAAAATATGGTGATTTAATTTCTTTTGGAAAACCGATTAATCTTAACTTTAAAAATATCCTATTAGTCACTGGAATAGCTAATTCAGAACCATTGTTAGTCGAATTAAAAAGGAAATTTCGTGTCGAATCTATTTCTTTTTCAGATCATCACAATTTTACCTTACAAGATATAGAAAGAATTCACCAAAAATTTGATACTTTTGCAAGCGATTCAAAAGCTATTATCACAACGGAAAAAGATTTTATGCGTTTATCAGAAATGATGGAATCAACAGAAATAAAAAATTACCCTTGGCTTTATCAGGCGATTGAAGTCGAATTAGATAGAAAAAATATTTTTAATAAATTAGTAATTCAATATGTTAACTCAATTTAAAGAATCAGTAAGTTTCATTCAGTCAAAAACTTCTGTACAACCAACAATCGGTATTATTTTAGGAACTGGTTTAGGTGGTTTGGTAAAAGAAATCAATGTTATTGATGAAATTGAATACAAAGATATTCCCCATTTCCCTGTATCTACAGTAGAAAGTCATTCAGGAAAACTAATATTCGGTGAATTAGGTGGAAAAAAAGTAGTTGCTATGCAAGGTCGTTTTCATTTTTATGAAGGATATGACATGAAGCAAGTTACTTATCCTGTTCGAGTAATGAAATTATTAGGAATTGAACGGTTATTTGTCTCAAATGCTTCAGGAGGTGTTAATCCAGATTTTGAAGTAGGTGAAATCATGATCCAAAATGATCACATTAACCTCTTCCCTGCTCATCCATTAATCGGTAAAAACTTTGACGAATTAGGTCCTCGTTTTCCCGACATGAGTGATCCTTACGATACTGAAATGATCAAATTAGCACAAACAATTGCTGCTGAAAACAACATCAAAGTTTCAGTTGGAACCTATGCTGGTTTAACTGGTCCTACTTTGGAAACTCCAGCTGAGTATGGATATGTAAGAGCAATTGGTGCAGATGCTGTTGGAATGTCTACAGTTCCAGAAATAATTGTTGCTCGTCACATGGATATTCCTTGTTTCGCTATTTCAATTATCACTGATTTAGGTGTTCCAGGAAAAATACACAAAGTTAGTTTGGCTGATGTAATTGCAGTAGCAACTCGTCAAGAGCCAAAAATGACATTAATAATGAGTCAACTGATTTCACGTTTATAGAAATGAATCCAGAAACTAGAGCAAAATACGAAGTAGTTATCGGTTTAGAGGTCCACGCACAAATGTTGACTCATACCAAAGCTTATTCAAACGATATCAATGAATTTGGTGCAATTCCAAATACAAATATTAGTGTAATATCATTGGGACATCCTGGCACCTTGCCAATGATGAACAAAAAAACAGTGGAATACGCGATCAAATTAGGGCTGGCATGTGGTTGTGATATTGCCCGTGAACAATATTTTGCACGTAAACAATATTTTTATCCCGATCTACCAAAAGGGTATCAAATCACACAAGATAAAACGCCAATTTGTACTGGTGGAGCTATAATTATCAAAACGGAAGACGGTAAAGAAAAATCAGTTGGTTTAACACGAATTCACATGGAAGAAGATGCTGGGAAAAGCATCCATGATGTAGACGTTTATGATACCTTAGTTGATTTAAACAGAGCTGGTGTGCCGTTGGTAGAAATCGTTTCTGAGCCTGACATGAGAAGTTCTCAAGAAGCATACAACTACTTATCTGAAGTTAGAAAACTGGTTCGTTACCTTGATATTTGTGATGGAAACATGGAAGAAGGATCCTTAAGATGTGATGCCAATGTATCTGTAAAATTAGTCGGTGCAACTGAATTCGGAACAAAAATTGAGGTAAAAAACATGAATTCAATTCGAAATGTTCAAAGAGCAATCGAATATGAAATCGTTCGTCAAATTGAAGAAGTTGAAAAAGGAGTTGTTTTAACTTCTGAAACACGTTCGTATGATGCCTTAAAAGGAATTACAATTTCAATGAGAACGAAAGAAGAAGCAAATGATTATCGTTATTTTCCTGAACCTGATTTACAGCCTTTATTTGTAGATCAAAATCAAATTAATGCGATTCATTCGGAAATGCCTGCTTTACCAAGAGATTTATTTATTAAATATACAAAAGAACTTGGTTTGTCTGATTACGATGCGTTTAACATAACAGACACAAAGTCAATTGCTTTGTTTTTCGAAGATTTAATTTCGCAAACAAAAAATTACAAATCAGCTGCAAATTGGTTGATGGGAGATATTAAATCTTATTTGAATCAAAATGGGTTGGAAATAGAAGAATTTCCAATTTCAACTGTTCAAATTGCGGCATTGATTTCTTTAATTGATGGTGGTAAAATTTCTTCAACCGTTGCTTCACAAAAAATATTTCCTGAATTATTAATCAATCCTTCAAAAAATCCGTTAACGATTGCTGAAGAAATGAATTTAATTCAAGATTCAAATGAGGATTCTATTTTAGGTTACATTTTGGAAGTTATTAAACAAAATCCAAGTGAAGTTGAACGATATAAAAATGGTGAAAAACAATTAACAGGATTTTTAATGGGTCAGTTAATGAAAATTTCAAAAGGAAAAGCAGATCCTAAAGCAGCTAATCAGTTAATGAGAGATCAATTAGACAAACTTTAATTCGTTAAATAAAATATGAAGTTCATTTTCATTTTAAGTAGTTTCTTATTTATTCTATTTTCATGTGGAGATTCCGACAAACTTGTTGAAGATAATCCAGATACAGAATTAATTGAAAATTTTAGAATTAGTGGTACCATAAAAGGTGCTTCAAATTTTGATATTTATCTTGAAGCAATGAGTTCATCGGGTGTCATAACAGTTGCAGAATGTAAAACGAATAGTTCTGGTGAATTTGAAATGATAAACAACATACCTCAATTTGGTATCTACCAATTAAAATTAGGAAAAGATGGGACAAAAATGATTCCTTTCCCGATGGAACCGAACGATAATATCAAATTAAATACATCAATTGAAAAGTTTCAAACTTATCCTGTATTTTCAGGCACAAAATGGGCAGTAGGATTGACGAAATACTTATCTCTTTTGACTGATTTTTCAAACTCAGTCAACGACATTAAAGATTCAAAGGGAAAAATAAATCCAAAAGAAATGATGTTGCGTTATTTGGAATCAAAACAACCAATGGAAAATTTTAGTAGAGAATCTATTAATCAAGATCCTTCGAATCCTCTAAATGTTATTTTAACATCATCATTAACTCCAGAAAATGGATATGAGCTATGGAATCCTGAGAATTTGAGCACCTTAAAAAAAATGAATTCTGCCTATTCTAAAAGCTTTTCAAACTCCCCTATTTCGAATAATTTAAATTTACAAGTTCAACAAATAGAACAAGGTTATCAGCAATATATTTTAACAAAATCAGGAAAGAATATAGCCCCTGAAATTGCATTAAAAAATCCCGAAGGAAAATTAATAAAACTGTCTTCTTTCAAGGGAAAATATGTTCTTATTGATTTTTGGGCATCTTGGTGTGCCCCTTGTAGAAAAGAAAACCCGAATATGGTTCGAATATACAACGAATATAAAAATAAAGATTTTACTATTCTATCTGTTTCTTTAGACGATGATATAAATGCATGGAAAGAAGCAATTAAAAATGATAAACTTATATGGCCAAACCACGTAAGTGAATTGATGGGTTGGGAAGGAAGTATGACTAATTTATATGGTTTTCAAAGTATTCCTTATACTGTTTTAGTTGATAAAGAAGGAAAAATAATAGCTACTGGACTTTTTGGAGAAAGTTTGGAACAAAAATTGAAGGAATTGATCAAAAAATAAACATATGCGTAAACTAATCTTTATACTTTCAGTTACATTAACATTTGTCGCAAATAGTCAAATAACAGTAAAAATATCTGGAAACATATTCAATACTACAGAAGACACTGTTAAAATTTCTCAATTTTTCGGCACACATTATGTTGATTTATTATCAGCAAAACTTTCTAAAAAAGGAGATTTTATTATAAACGGCAAGCTTCCAAATCCTGATTATTATGTATTAAGATTAGGGAACACTCATGTAAACATTATTATCAGAGATTTATGTGACATTAAAGTTTATATTGATGGATCAAATGTTCAAGCATTTACAAATATCATTGGTTCAGATGAAAGTGTTAAAATGAATGAATTCGTAAAAGTTTTAACACTTTGGAATCAAAAACAGACAGCAGCAAATCAAGAGATTCAAAAAAGCCCTGAAAAATCTCAAGAAATTAATACTTCAATGCAAAGAGAATATACGAATTTTCAAAGTTCTCGTCAATCATTTATCTCTCAAAATCAAAATTCAGCAGCTTTACTTGTTGCCTTATCAGCAATAGATCCTGAAAAAGAATTTCCGGCATTTGAAACAATCGTTACACAATTAGTAAATTCATTTGGGGATTCACCAACCGTAAAAGAAGTAAATAAAAGTTTAACCGACATTAAAACTAAAAGAGATGCTGCAAATTTATTGGCACCCGGTAAAATGGCTCCTGATTTTACAGATACAAAAACAGATGGTTCAAAATTAAGTCTTTCTGATTTAAGAGGGAAAGTTGTTTTATTAGATTTTTGGGCTTCTTGGTGTGGGCCATGTAGAAAAGAAAACCCAAACGTTGTTCGTTTATACAATCAATATAAAGACAAAGGTTTCACAGTAATGAGCGTTTCAATGGATCAAGATAAAGAGAAATGGATTAACGCGATTGATGCTGATCACTTAGTTTGGCCAAATCATGTTTGTGATTTAAAAGGCTGGGCAAGTGAAGCAGGGAAAAAATATCAAGTAACAGGAATTCCATTTACTGTTTTAATAGATCAAGAAGGAAAAATTATCAAAACAAACTTAAGAGGAGAAGCGTTGGAACTTGAACTTCAGAAGATATTAGGAAAATAAAAATTTGAACCATATAAGGGATATAAGGTTTCATATAAGTGCTGTGTGATTTGTATAAAACAACAAAACATTTATAAAAACAGAAAATATTCCAACGAAACTTTTGTCACGCTACTCTTATATGTCCTTATATACCTTCACTTCATTATTATTCGTTCTTCGAAAGTACACTTTCTCTAATGGTTCAAAAAAACAACTATAGCTCAAATAAAATAACTCAATTATCACATGTCTAATTCTACAAAAAAACATACGTATTTCGCTTCTGACTTCCATTTGGGAGCACCTACTTATGAGAAAAGTTTAGAACGTGAAAAACAAATTGTAGCCTGGTTAAATCACATTCAACCAACTGCAAAAGAAATATTTTTAGTTGGAGACATTTTTGATTTTTGGTTTGAATATAAACATGCTATACCCAAAGGTTTTGTCCGCTTACAAGGGAAAATTGCAGAATTAACAGACTCCGGAATTCCAATTCATCTTTTCACAGGAAATCACGACATGTGGATTTTCGATTATATTCCAAAAGAATTGGGTATTTCACTTCATAAAAATCCAATCCAAAGACAAATTGGAAATAAAAAATTCTATATTGCACATGGAGATGGACTTGGACCAGGTGACCATTCCTATAAAATATTAAAAAAAATATTTGCGAATAAACTTTGTCAATGGTTTTTTGAAAGACTACATCCTAATTTTGGTATTTGGTTAGCAAGTACCTCTTCTAAAAAAAGCAGAGCAAATTCGGGATCAGCTGATGAAAAATTTTTAGGCGAAGAAAATGAATGGCTTGCAGTATTTAGTAAAGAAATTTTACAAAATGAGCATTTTGATTACTTCATTTACGGACATAGGCATTTACCACTTAATATTAAATTATCGGAAAAATCATCTTATATTAATTTGGGAGATTGGCTTCATTACTTCACTTATCTCGATTTTGATGGTGAAAATGCTGTTTTAAAAAAATGGAATAATGGTGATATTTTAGATTTTGAATTCTAATCAATTGTTCATAAAAAATGCTCTTAAATCATAATGTCAACTACTTACTATCCATTTCAACAGTCGTAATTTGTTGATAAAATTCTTTTATTTTTTTATATTTTAAAAAATAATCAAGAAAAATTAGTTGTTATGTTAATTTAATACGTATATTTGCTCAAATAAAATTATTATTATGAATAAAGGAATTGTAAAATTTTTCAATGACTCAAAAGGATTTGGATTTATTAAAGACGCAGAATCAAACCAAGAGTACTTCGTACACATTTCAGGTTTAATTGATGAAATCAGAGAGAATGATGAAGTTACTTACGAACTTCAAGAAGGAAAAAAAGGATTAAAT
The DNA here is from genome assembly GCA_947474675.1 of Flavobacteriales bacterium. Taxonomy (GTDB): domain Bacteria; phylum Bacteroidota; class Bacteroidia; order Flavobacteriales_D; family Crocinitomicaceae; genus CAIUKX01. Next base: position 1,841 of record CANJKA010000051.1, on the reverse strand, counting down.
GCAGTTAACGTTAAACAAGCATAAGCTTTAAAACGATACTTTATATTTATGAAGTTTAAGTCTAGCAAAACTTGCTAGACTTTTTTTTTGCATTACTTTTCTGTTTTTTTAGGTTTCCCTCCTTGAGGAGGGATTAAGGGAGGTGAAAAGTGCGATAAATAATTATGATTCTTTCTTGGAGATTATACTAGGTCACCTCCCTCGGTCCCTCCTCAAAGAGGGAAGCAGTTAAAAAAATCCTTTTTTTTACTACCTTTACACCTCAAACACTTATCAAATGAGCGACAATCTTCAATTTGAAAAAACATTTACAGCAAAAGATTTTTCTGAAAAAAAAATTACCAGTAAAGAATTTGATCGATGCACTTTCGAAAACTGTGATTTTTCAACGTGTAACATTTCTCAATCCGATTTTATTGACTGTTTATTCAATGATTGTAATTTTTCTAATACAAAATTATCTCATTCAGGACTAAAGAATTGTGACTTTGTAAATTGTAAATTAGTTGGCGTTGACTTTAGTGTTTGTAATGACTTCTTATTTTCAGTTAATTTTAAGAATTGTCAATTAGATTACTCTACATTCTTTCAGAAAAAAATGAAAAAAACGCAATTTATTGAATGTTCATTGAAAGAAGTTGATTTTTCAGAAGTTGAATTGGCTGAATCAGTATTCGTTTCATGTGATTTAATAGGGGCCGTTTTTGAAAACACTAACCTTGTAAACGCTGATTTAAGAACCGCTATTAACTTTTCAATCGATCCTGAAAGAAATAAATTGAAAAAGACGCGTTTTTCACTAGAAGGAGTTCCTGGATTATTGAATAAATACAAAATTATAATTGATTAAATTTAAAGATGAAAACTAACATTAGAGAATACACCCCTTCTGACAATCATCAAGTTTTAAATTTATTGAGATTAAACACCCCTGAATATTTTGCTGTAGAAGAAGAAAATGATTTTATTAACTATTTAGAAAATGAAATCGATTTTTACTATGTTATTGAATTAGAAGGGCAAATAGTTGGTTGTGGTGGTGTAAATTTCAGAGATGAGAATACTGGTGTAATTAGTTGGGGAATCATACATCCAGAATATCAAAAGATGCGATTAGGTAGTAAACTTTTAACTCACAGAATTCAAGAACTTCAAAAAATAGAGAAAATCACGAGAATCACTGTTAGAACAACACAATTAGTTTTCCCTTTCTTTGAAAAAAACGGATTCAAACTCGTCAATATTATAGAAAACTATTGGGCTGATGGTTTTCACTTATATGAAATGGACTACGAAATTAAAATCTAATTTATTTATTAAATATTGAAATCCAAATAATTCTTGAAGTTCTGAAATTAAAAAAACTCAACAGAACAAGAAACGAAAACATAAATGGAAATATAACCCATACATTTTCCGTAAAAAACTGAATGATTACATACAATATAATCAACTCAAGAACAGTAAGACCATAACTTATGTATAAAGCACCAATAAAATAACCTGATTCTTTTTCATAAACATAAGAACAAGCACTGCAATTATGTTTTATAATTGGCGGTTTAAGAAGAAATATATTCCCATTAAACAAAAAGATTTTCTCTTTGTAACAAATTGGACATTTTCCATATTTAAATTTTCTTTCTTTCATGAGTATTTTTTAAAACAAATTTATATTTTAAAATCATTTATTAGAAATAGTATTTTAGACATCTTTTAGGATTATTTGGACATTTAATTTAATTTTACAAGATGAATAACTTTCCTGTTTTAAGTATTAATTTATTTTTAGAACTCGACAATACTGATTTTTACAGTAACAATATTGTCAGTCATTGTAC
>CANJKA010000050.1 GCA_947474675.1 Flavobacteriales bacterium | reverse complement strand
TTGTTTCAATTCCATCTTTGAACAAAGAGATTCATTTTGATATTTCACCTTTCAAAAAAGATTGTTTATTAAGTGGATTTGATACGATTGATTATTTGTTAAATTCTCAAAGAGAAATCGAGAATTTTGAATTAGCGAGATAAAATTAGGACGTGATAATTGATTAATTTTTCAAAAATTTTTTATGAAAGCAAGAAAAGATATCTATCAAATTGCCGTTTTATCAGGAGATGGAATTGGTCCTGAAATAGTGGAACAAGCAGTGAGAACTTTAAAAGCAATAGAAACACGATTTGGTCACACTTTTCAATTGAATTATGTTGATTTTGGAGCAGTTTCGATTGATCATAACGGGATTCCATTTACAGATCAAGCAAGAAATACTTGTTTAGCTTCTGATGCCGTTTTATTAGGTGCTATTGGTGATCCAAAATACGACAATGATCCAACAATTAAAGTTCGTCCAGAACAAGGATTATTACAATTAAGAAAAGATTTAGGATTGTATTCAAACATTCGTCCATTGAAAATATACGATTCATTGAAAGAGATTTCTCCTTTGAAAATGGAACGAATTGAAAATGTTGATATTGAAATGTACCGTGAATTAACAGGCGGAATTTATTTCGGAGAAAAAAGTTTAAACGAAGAAGGAACAATTGCTTCAGATTTATGTACCTATTCTGTCATGGAAATTGAAAGAATAGCAATAAAAGCATTTGAAGCTGCTCAAAAAAGAAGTAAAAAAATCACGTTGGTTGATAAGGCAAATGTATTGGAAACAAGTCGTCTTTGGAGGAAGGTAGTTCAACGGTTAAGTGTAAATTATCTAGATGTTGAAACTAAATACATGTTTATTGACAATGCTGCAATGCAATTAATTGTGAATCCTTCTCAGTTTGATGTTATTTTAACTGAAAATTTATTTGGAGATATTTTATCAGATGAGGCGAGTGTAATTAGTGGTTCAATTGGATTACTTCCTTCAGCTTCAATTGGAGATAATCATGCATTATTTGAACCAATTCACGGGTCATATCCTGAAGCAAAAGGAAAAGGAATTGCAAATCCAATTGCTACTATTTTGTCTGTTGCAATGATGATGGATTATTTCGATTTGGCAGAAGAAGCTGAAGTTATTAGAGTTGCAGTTGAACAAGTTGTAAATGCAAAAATATTAACACCTGATTTGAATGAAAGAGATTGTTTTTCAACACAATTAGTAGGAGAAATAATTTCGTATTTAGTAGAAGATAGTAGTCTTTCTATTGAATGTTCTTTTGAGAAAATGAGATCAAGTTTGTTGACTATTATATAAGAAAATTTAGACGTTAAAAAAGAGGATGTCTCAAAAGATATAATTTATTTTAAAATTAACAATGTAAGGTTATATATGAAAAAGTAAATAAATCATGTTTGTTGCTGATTTATAATTTGTTACTTCATTTTTTAAAGCAACTTATATGACCTTATAATCCCTTAAATGGTTCAAAAAAATGAAAGGCTGTCCTTTTGAGACAGCCTCTTTTAAATGTTTTAAATTTTATTAATCTCTATTTCCGATTAAACGTAAAAGAGTCATAAATAAATTAATAAACAATAAGTATAAAGTGAAACCTCCTACTAATGCAATTTTTTGACGTGTAGAACTATCAATATTTGTGTCTGTTGAAATGTGTTTTAAGTTTTGCATATGGTACGCTGTTAACCCAGTAAAGACGAAAACACCTATAATAGAAACAAGATAATCTAGCATTTCACTATGCATAAATAAATTAACGACTATAGCTATAATCATTCCTGATAGAGCCATATAAAGAAGACTTCCCATACTTGATAAGTCTGTTTTAGTTGTATAACCTAAAATAGCCATTGCAGCAAATGCACCAGAAGTGATAAAAAATGTCGAGGATAATGTTGACAAATCGTAATTTAAAAATAGGACACTTAAACCGATACCCATTAATGCAGAATAAAGAATAAATAGACTGAGTAAAACTATATAAGATAGTCGATTATATGCATTACCTATAATAAGACCTAATGCTAATGGTGCAAGAATTACAATCCATAACAATGGCGACATTCCTCCACTTGCAGTTTTGAAATAGGTATTAAAAAAGGTTTCTGTTCCAAAATAAGAAGCTAAAAGACCTGAAATAGCTAAAGCTCCGAACATATAGCTGTATACATCTCTAAAAAATTCTCTTGAAATTTCTTTCGTATAACCAGTTTGACTTTGATTGTAGAATTGATTCATTTTTAATGTAATTTAGATTGAATTAAATTGATAAATTCTTTTCGAGTAGAGTCATTGCTTAAAAATATTCCAGTAAAAGCACTTGAAGTTGTTGAAGAATTTTGTTTTTGAACGCCTCTCATTGCCATACACATATGAGTACATTCAATGACTACAGCAACTCCTTTAGGGCTTAATGTACGTTGAATACAATCACGAATTTCAATCGTTAAGCGTTCTTGAACTTGCAATCTTCTTGCGTAAGCATCAACAACTCTAGGGATTTTACTTAATCCTACAATCGTTCCATTTGGTATATAAGCGATATGAGCTTTCCCGAAAAAAGGCAGCATATGATGTTCGCACATTGAGTAAATTTCAATGTCTTTTACAATTACCATTTCAGAATATTCTTCTTTAAAAAGAGCTGATTTTAAAATTTCATCTGGATTTAAATCATATCCATGTGTTAAAAACTGTAAAGATTTAGCTACACGTTCAGGTGTTTTTAATAACCCTTCTCGTGTTGGATCTTCGCCTATTTTTTCTAATATATCTTGGTAATGAGAAGAAATTTTCTCCGTTATACCTTCGTTTGGTTCAAAATTTTTCACTTAATTGTTTTAAAGTCGTAAATATAAGGATTTGAAATGAGATTATTATCAGGGCAATTGTATTTAATTCAGTGGGAATAGATTGGTTTTTAAACACGGAGTGCAAAAGAAGGTTCTAAAGGTGTTCCCTAGAGTTTTTATTATACGCTTAAAAAAACTTAACGAAACTCTGGAGATTGTTCAAATAACTCTGTGTTAATCCGTGATTTTAATTTATATATATACGAGTTTGCCTTGAGATTATTATTTATTTTATCAATCTCTAAATTCAAATCATGTATATTTGCAGAATCATGGAAGAAAGATTAGATAAAATATTGGTTCAACGAAACCTAGTTGAAACAAGAGTAAAAGCAGAACAAGTAATTTCTGAAGTAGGTGTGAAGGTGAATGGTAAGTTGATAAACAAGCCAGGTAAAAAATTTGCATTAGATTGTAAAATCGTTCTTGTAGAGGAAGAATTCCCATGGATTTCTGTTGAATCTTTAAAATTAGTAGAAGCAATAAAAAAATGGAAATTAACAATCAAAGAGGGTGTTTTTATAGATGTTGATTGTTCAAAAGGAGTATTTACAGATGTTTTGTTAGCACATGGTGCTAAAAAAGTATATGCTATAGATTCTTTAAGAGATTCTTTAGATTTTAAATTAAAAAAAGATCCAAGAATTGTTGATTTCACAGGAAAACAATTACGTGAATTGACAAGTAATAATGTAAACGATGAATTTGAAGGTTGCGTTATCAATGAATCTGTTTTATCACTTAGTAAAATTTTACCCTTCTTACATCCTTTTTTGAAAGAAAAAGCTTTTCTAGTTGCTGTTATTAAACCGCAATTTGAGGTTACAAAAGAAAATTTAAAAAATAATGGTTCGGTTAGAAATACTTTAGGATATTCTGAAATGTTTGAATCATTGAAAAAAATAGGAGAAACAAATAATTTGAAATATATTGACCATATCGATTCACCTATTATTGGTAAAGAAGGTCAACAAGAATTTTTAATGTTGTTTCGTAAATAATTATTCAAAACAATTACAAGGAGGTTCGAATTCAATAGTTACCCAATTTAGTTTTTCAGTCCAAGATTTTTGAAATTTTGGGCCATAAGAAACTCCCCTTGCATCAATTCTTTTCAAATTTTTCATCGTTAAAAAAATGTCTGGGAAATTTATAACTGGAGTAGACCAGATATCAATAAATTCTAGTTTTGTTAATTTTCCAATAGAGTAAGGTATAACAGTAAGATTATTTCTATTGATAATTAGTTGTTTTAATTCTGATAATTCACAAATAATAATTGGGAACTCATCAAAATTATTTTTTTCTAAATTGAGAATTTCTAGCTTACTTAATTGCGAAAAAGAATCAGGTAATTTCGATAATTTATTTTTTCCTAAATTTAAACTTTTCAAATTAATAAATCTCATCAATTCTAAAGGAATAGAATCAATTTTTTCTTTTTCAAATGTAATTGAGTAAACAGTGTCAGGATTTAAATTTTTGGCTTCATTCCATTGATATGTTCTATAAGAAGTTTGAGCAATAAAATGATTAGAAAGAAATAGAAGAAGTATACTTGCGAATAGTTTTTTCATCTTGTTGAAGTTGTTTGGTTAAATCTTCGATAGCATTGAATTTTATTTCATCACGAATTCGTGACAATAGGCGTACTTTTATTTTTGAATCATAAATGTTTCTATTGAAATCAAAAATATTTACTTCAATTGAAATAGATTTTTCATTCGTAATAGTTGGCCTAACTCCTATATTTAGCATACCTCTATATATAGGTGAATTAGGTAAGTCTATTTCAACAGCATAAACTCCAATTTTTGGAATTATTTTTATCTCACTATTTATTAAAATATTTGCTGTAGGATAACCAATAGTTCGACCCAGTTGTTTTCCTTTTATTACAATTCCATTCAATTCAAAAGCATCACCTAAATATCGATTTGCAATTTCGATTTGTCCGTTTTCAATCGCATTTCGAATCCGAGTTGAACTAATATTGACTTCATCAATTTCTTGAGCAGGAATTTCGATTACCTCAAAATCAAATTGGAGAGACATTTTTTTCAAGAAATCGAATGAACCCTCTCTGTTTTTACCAAATTGGTGATCGTGTCCAATTACAATTTTTTTAATTTTTAATTTTTCTACAAGGATGTCTTCAACAAATTGTTTAGCGGTTAAATTTGAAAATTCTTTTGTGAATGGTAATATAATAATATTTTGTAAGCCGTATTTTTTTAATTTTTCAATTTTTTCATCTTGAGTTTGAATAAGTTTCAATCCATGACTGTCAGGAAAAATAATCATTCTAGGATGAGGGAAAAAAGTGAATAAAACGGATTCTCCGTTTATTTTAGTTGACTCCGTATTTAATTGTTGTAAAATTTTTTGATGACCAAGATGAACACCATCAAAAGTTCCAATCGTTAAGACTGGATTTTTAATAAAAGTTAGATCTTCGAACCCGTTAAAAATTTTCATTTAAAAAAATTGATCAATAAATTATTTAGTACAAATTTAGTCAAAACTAATCAGTCCTACTTAAATTTTATTAGGTCTTTTTTTTCTAATGCTCAATTATTCAATTGTAATGTTTTTTTACCTGTATAAAGTAAATGTTATTTAACTGTTAAATAGCATTTTATTTGTCGATTATATCAATTTTTTATTACGTTTTATTTAATTTAATTGAATTTAGACGTGTATAAAATCAGAAAAAATGTATTTCAAATGTTAAAAAAATATATATTTTGATGTTACCTTTGTTAATGAAAGTTAAAAGTTTTTTTAAATAAAATTAAAATGATGATGCTCTATCAAATAGATTTTATCTATATTTACCCTCTTTCAAGCAAATATTAGTTTAATAAATAAACTGTACTTATGATACAAAAAATTACATTATTAATTTTAAGCGTCTTTTTAACAGCATCTTACGGGTTTAGCCAAGGTTCTCTTGGTACTATTCGAGGGACAGTTAAAGATGCAGAATCTAGTGAGCCAATACCTTTTTGTAAGGTTACATTAAAGAAAGGAGATGCTGTTGTTACAAATGCATCAACTGATATGGATGGTAAATTTCAAATGAATTCAATTGAGATCGGAACTTATGATCTTGAAGTGAAAAATGATGCTGAAGGTTATCAAGCTATGAAGTTGGAAGGTGTGGTTGTATCTTCAGGTCAAATTAGATTCCTTGATGATATTGTTTTATCTGCAAAGTCTACTGAAATTGAAGAGTTTGTAATAACTAGATATAAAATTCCTCTTATCAATCAAGATGGAGGAGCTTCTGGAGGTATTGTTTCAAGAGAGGATATAGCACGTATGCCTGTTCGTTCTGCTCAAGCTGTTGCTGCAACAGTAGGGGGGGTTAATGTTAATGAAACAGGTGATATGAGTATTCGTGGTTCGCGTTCAGATGGTTCTTACTTTTATATAGACGGTATTAAGGTTCGTGGTTCTTCTAATTTACCTAAATCTGCAATTGAAGAAGTTTCAGTTATTACAGGTGGACTTCCTGCAAGTTACGGTGATATTTCTGGAGGTGTCGTTTCTATTACTACGCGTGGTCCTTCTGCTGCTTATTTTGGAAGTGCTGAAGTTGTTTCTTCAGGTTTCTATTTAAAAGGAAAAGATAAAGATGGTTATGATGGAAAAGTTTTAGGTCTTGACAAATTTGGTTATAATTTAATTGAGGGAATGCTTTCTGGTCCATTATGGATGCAAAAAGATGCGGAAGGTAATAAAACAAAACCACGTTTAGGTTTTTTAATTTCTGCAAATTATACTGATCAATTAGACGATAGACCAACTTCTGGTGGAACTTATAGAATTAAAAAAGATGTTCGTGATGCATTATTAGCTAGTCCAGTAAGATCTAATGGAGCTGGTGGAGTTTATAATAATTCTAATTTTTTAAGAGCATCTGATTTTGAAAATGTTGCTTGGAGAATGAATGCACGTCAAAAAACGTTTTCAGCTCAAGCAAAAATTGATGTTAAAACTGGACCATCTATGAATTTAACTTTTGGGGGTTCATTGAATTTTGACAATGGTACTACTTATAGTAGAAATGGGTCTTTATTTAACTTTACAAATTTTGGACATAGTAGTTCTTTAGATTGGAGAGTTTTTGGACGTTTGACTCAACGTTTTACAAATGATAAAGAAGGGTCAAGTTCAAAAATTAAAAGTGCATTTTATACTTTGATGGTTGATTATTCATATCAAAAATCTCAATATTATGATCAAAACCATAAATTTAATTTATTTGAGTATGGTCATGTAGGTACTTTTACAACTTCAAGAATACCTAGTTATACTTTTAATGCGAATACGCAATCTTATTTGCAAGATGGTATTAAAGATGTTAAAGTTGATTTTTCACCATCTCAACAAAATGCTGCTTTAGCTGCTATTACTACTCAGTATTACGATATTTATGCAAATAATCCAGTTGGTCATTATGAAAATTTGACTCAAATCAATCAGGGTAATGCTTTAAGAAATGGAGATGTTCCTACTTCAGTTTATAATATTTGGAATTCTTTAGGTTCACCTTACAATGGTTTTGGTAAAACGGAAACAGGTACTTTTCGTTTTTCAGGATCTGGTTCTGTAAATGTTGGAGATCACTCTTTAACTTTAGGTTTTGAATATGAGCAACGTGTTGATAGAGGTTGGACAAATGGAAGTACTTCTGATGGTGGAGATAATGGACCGATTGGTTTATGGACGACTGCTAGATTATATGCAAATTCACATATCAAAGAGTTAGATTTAAATCAAGCTACTATTTCTGATAGTGGATCTTTTAAAGTTATTGCTTATGAGCAACTAAATTCAGGTTACGCATATACTCATAGTACAGATTCTTATGGTGGTCAAAAAAATGGTGATCAACAATCATTTTTTGATTATAACTTACGTAAAAATTTAGGATTAAATGTTAGAGGAACTGATTGGCTTGATATTGATAAATATGACCCATCTACGTTTTCTTTAGATATGTTCTCTGCTGATGAGTTGTTGAATTCTGGTAATTCACTTGTTTCTTATTGGGGATATGACCAAACAGGTAAAAAAGTAAGAGGTAATACTGATATTAACAGTTACTTTAATGATTTTGATGCTAATGGAAATTATAAACGATTTGTTGGAGCTTTTCAACCAGTTTATATGTCAGGTTATTTAATGGATAAGTTTGCATTTAATGATTTAGTATTTAACGTGGGTGTTCGTGTCGATGTTTTCAATGCAAATCAACCTGTTTTAAAAGATCCTTATTTAGTATATGAAGCTAGAACAGTTGCAGAAGCTAAGAAAATTTACACAAATGATCCAACTGTTAATGCTTGGTTGAATAATATTCCTTCTTCAATGGGAGATGATTATACAGTTTATGTAAATGATATCAATAATCCATCAAGTGTTAAAGGTTACAGAAATGGAACAATTTGGTACAATGAATCAGGATTAGAAGTTTCTTCTGCTAAAATGATTGAAGGTGCAGGTGGTATTCAACCATGGTTGATAGATCCAAGTCAAAAAACACCAAAAGCTTCTGCTTTTGAGAATTATAAAGCACAAGTTAATGTTATGCCTCGTATAGCATTCTCATTCCCTATTTCTGAGGAAGCTTCATTTTTTGCTCATTATGATGTATTGACTCAACGTCCAAATACGAATGCTCGTTTTGACCCGTTCAATTATCAATTTATGAATTCAAGAAGTGCAACAATTGATAATCCAAATTTGAAACCATCAACTACAATTGATTATGAAATTGGTTTCCAACAAGTGTTATCTAAAACTTCATCTTTGAAAATATCTGCTTTTTACCGTGAACAAAGAAATCAAGTTCAGTTAATTAATGTGTATGATGCTTATCCTTCAAGTTACAAAACGTATGGTAACAGAGATTTTGGAACTGTAAAAGGAACTACAATTTCTTATGATATGCGTAGAACTGGTAACATTAGAATGACTGCTGCTTATACATTACAATTTGCAAATGGTACTGGATCTGATGAAAATTCATCTACAGGATTAATTAATGCTGGTTTACCTAATTTACGTGCAAGTTTCCCTTTTAACTTTGATCAACGTCATGCATTTGCTATAACAATGGATTATAGATATGGTGATGGAAAAGATTACAATGGACCAGTTATTAAGAACATAAATATATTTGAAAATACTGGTTTGAATTTATTGTCTAATATTTATTCAGGTAGTCCTTATTCTACTCAAAATCAAATTACAAATGAAGGACTTTTTGTACCAAATACTTCTGGTTTAAGTGGAACAACGAATGGATCACGTTTACCTTGGTCTTATAAGTTAGATCTTCAATTGGATAAAACATTTAATGTTACATTTGGTAAAAAAGGAGATAAGAAAAAAGCAACATTTGTAAATGTTTATATACGTGTTACTAATGTATTAAATCAGAAAAATAGAATTAAAGTTTACCGTGCAACAGGAAACTGGGATGATGATGGTTATTTAGCTGCAGCTGCTAGTCAAACAACTATTCAAAATCAGTTAGATGAACAATCGTTCAGAGATTTTTATACGATGAAAATTCAAAACGCTAATAACATTAGCTCACCAAGAACAATTCGTTTAGGTGTTAAGTTTGATTTTTAATTCATAATAATAATAAGAGAGAATTATGAAAAAGCAATTATTAGTTATTGTATTAGGGTGTTCTTTAATGTGGTCGAACAGTGTTCTATCGTATTATAAAGAAGGTGTTAAGCCAACCAATACAAATGTAAGCCAGAATAAAGCGGCTGGATGTGCTCCGTCTACAGGGAAAATGTATATGGAATTCAATGATGTTAGAGCATTAATTGAAACTGGTGGGAGTATGTTTGAAGATAGAGCGAATACGCTTGCTTCTTATGAAGTTCCTAAAGTTGAAGGAAATGGAACGCATCATTATGCAATTTTCGCTGGATCTTTATGGATGGGTGGATTAGATGTCAATGGTCAGTTAAAATTAGCTGCATTAACGTTTAGAACAGGTAATGATTTTTGGACGGGTCCATTGACCATTGATAATCCAGATAATGGTACTTATGTATTTGGAGAAGTTCAAGGTTTGGGTGTTGTTAGAGGAAGTGGTCCTGCGACTATTACACCTGATCAATGTATTGCTTACGATAAATTTTACACAATCCGTAAAGCTGAAGTTGCGTCTTTCATTACATGGTGGGAATGTGAGAAAGGAATATCAGCACCGGATGCTTGTGAATATATTTTAGCCAACCCTCCATCTGATGATGTATTTCTTAGAATAGTGAATTGGCCTGCACACCCTATTACTGCAGGTTTAAATCAAGATAATTTTTTAGCACCATTTTTTGATAATGAAATAATTGGTGGAGCTTTTCCTGTTACTGCAGATACTCACTATGACCCAATAGGACAAGGAGATTATCCTTGGTACGACGGTATTTTAGGTAGAGAACCAGATATTGAATGTCATGCTGATAGAAGAGTTTCTTTGTTTGGTGATGAGACGCATTGGTGGATCTTTAATGATAAAGGAAATATTCATACTGAATCTAAAGGAGCTGAAATTGGAATGGAAATTCGTGCTCAAGCATTTTGTTTTGCAACGGATGATGAAGTAAACAGAATGACTTTCTATAATTATGAATTAATTAATAGAGGTACTCAAACTTTAACAAAAACCTATTTTTCTCAATTTATTGATGGTGATTTAGGAAATTCTCAAGATGATTATGCGGGTTGTGATGTTTCAAGAGGATTAGGTTATATCTATAATGGTGATCCTAATGATCAAACTAATGGTCAGACACCTGGTTACGGTTTAAATCCACCTGCAATTGGAGTTGATTTCTTTGAAGGACCTTATAAAGATCCAGATACACAGGATAATGGTTTTTATGAAACAGATCTTAATGCTGCTATAGCAGATGGAGGGATTGTTTATCCAGGTATTGGTATTGGTTATGGCGATAATATTATAGATAATGAACGTCTAGGTATGACTCGTTTTACTTATTTTACAAATGGTGCTGCTTCAGCATGGTCTGATCCTAGTACTGCTTCTCAATTTTATAATTACATGTCTGGATTATGGTCTAATGGACAAACTATGACATTCGGAGGAACAGGACAAAATCCTGCTGGTATCCCTTCTGCTTACATGTTTCCTGCAGATTCAGACCCATTAGGTTGGGCAACAGGTGGTTTAGTACCAAATGGAAATTGGAGTGAAGCTGCTCCAGTTGGTGATGGAACAGGTTCTCCTAACCCTGTAGGAGATAGACGTTTTGTTCAATCTGCGGGTTCTTTCACTTTGCTTCCAGGTGCAGTTAATAATATTACAGTTGGTGTTATTTATGGTCGTGGTACAGATGCTGATTTATTTTCATCAGTTAGAGCTTTGGAAAGAGCTGATACTAAAGCTCAAGCTTTATTTGATGCTTGCTTTATAATTTTAGATCCTCCAATGGCACCTAAATTAACAATTCAAGAATTAGAAAATGAATTGATTTTAATGTTAGATAATCCTGGATTAAATCATAATAATTATAATGAAGGGTATTCTGTTGAAGACAAAGTTGAAATTCCTTCTTCTTTTACAGATAGATTTTATAAATTTGAAGGATATCAAATATACCAATTGAAAGATGCAGCTACTTCTGTTGCGGATATTCGTAATGCTTCTAAAGCGCAATTAGTTGCTCAATGTGACAAAGTAAATGGAGTTGAAAAATTAATTAACTGGGAATTTGATGAAGACCTTGGTTATTCAATTCCTGTAGAGAAAGTTGATGGAAGTAATAAAGGGATTAAACATTCTTTTCAAATTACTGAAGATTTCTTCGCACTAGGAGATAGAAAATTAGTGAATCATAAAAAATATTATTATGTAGCTGTTGCTTATGCGTATAATAATTTTAAAGAGTATAACCCTGGTGATCCATTGTTATTAGATGGTCAAAAAAAGAGATATATTTCTTCTCGTTTAGGATTTGATGGTCTTTCAATTCTTGCAGTTGAAGCAATTCCTCATAACCCAATGCCTGAAGCAGATGGAACTGATCAATTTATTGGTTATGGTTCATCTCCACGTATTACTCGTTTAGATGGAACAGGTAATGGTGGTCGTGAATTAGAATTAACTGCAGAATCTGAAAATGAAATTGTAGCAAGTGGTTTTATGCAAAACCCAACTTATGAATATGGTTCTGGACCAATAAACATTAAAGTTGTTGATCCATTAAATTTAGCAGATGGTTATTTTGAGTGTTTATTTGATGATCATGGATATGATGCAAATACTACTAACGGAACTGATAGTGCTAATTGGGTAGTTAATCATTATACTGATGCTACAAAATCTGTTTTGGTTGATTCAAAATCTGGTACTGTTAATATTTCTCAAGATAATGAACAAATTATACCACAATGGGGTATTTCAGTTCAAATTAATCAGATTGTAAATTCTAGACCTGGTGTAGGAAGTCCTATATCTCATGAATTTTGTGATCCGATTAGTGCTACAATTGAATTTGCAGATTCTAATAAACGTTGGATAACTGGTATTGGAGACAATGATGGTTTCGATCCAACTAACTGGATTAGATCAGGGAATTCAAATGAAACATCTGATTTAACGGTTAGTCCTTCTTATATTAATCCTGCTTGTTATGTTGATCAAGACGAAATAGATGATAAGAAACTGTATACAAAATTATTAGGTGGATCTGTTGCTCCTCATAGAATAACTGGTTACCAGTGTGATTATCAACCTATGGCTTATTATGGATTGGCTAATTTATCTGGTGCTGCTACCTCTCAGTCAAATGCTAGAATTGGTTATATTCCAAGTGTAGATATCGTTTTAACTACTGATAAGTCTAAATGGACAAGATGTCCAGTAATTGAGTTAGGTAGAGATGTTAATTTAACGGTTGGTGGTGCAAAAGCTGGTGAAGTTAGAAAAAGTAATAGTGTTGATAAAGATGGTAATGATGACGGTACTGGTACAGGTATGGGTTGGTTTCCTGGATATGCTATTGATTTAGAAAATGGAGCTCGTTTATTTATGGCTTTTGGTGAAAATTCTTTCTTATCTAATGATAATGGTTCAGATATGATTTGGAATCCATCAAGCAGATTTGTTGATAATCAATTTAACCCTATCTTGGGTGGTTTACAACCAATTTATATTTATAGTTTCCAACAAGCTACAATAAATGGTAATGCTGGATCTTATGATTTCCCTGCTTATAGTCCTACTTCTAATAAAGTATTTGACTTGATGCAGTTAATTCAAGGTGGTGATAATACTGCTAAACGTCAATTGTATGGTAGTTTAACATGGGTTGCTAATTCAATTTTAACACCTGGTATGACTACTCTTGCTTGTGATGCTAGAGTTAAATTAAGAGTGAATAAGGAATACAAAAAGTTTACTGCAACTGGTCAAAATGGTGGTTTACCTATGTATTCTTGGAACATGGATGAGATCGGAACAAAAGTTGGTAATCGTGATAGATTGGTTGATGCTTTGAAAATGATCAATGTAGTTCCTAATCCTTATTATGCTTATTCTGAATATGAAGGATCAAGATTAGATACTCGAGTTAAAGTAACTAATCTTCCTGAAAAATGTACTGTTTCTATTTATAGTGTAAATGGTAAGTTGATCAGACAATTCAAAAAAGATAGTGAAATCACTTCTTTGGATTGGGATTTAAATAACCATGTTGGTATTCCGGTATCAGGTGGAGTATATTTGATTCATGTGGATGTACCTGGTGTTGGTGAAAGAGTTCTTAAATTCTTTGGCGGAATGCGTCAAATTGATTTAAACGGTATTTAATTTTATTAAACGATTTATATAGGATGAGAAATTCAATTATATCAATTAAAAAGGTCATTTTATGCGGAGCTATCCTTGGTAGCTCTGCAGTAAATGCAGGAAACGAAGATCGTTCTGGTTCTGCTGGTTCATCTCATTTATTAATTAATCCTTGGGCAAGAAGTTCTGCTATGGGAGATGCAGGTGTGGCTTCCACTAATGGTTTAGAGGCTACGTTTTCTAACATTGCAGGTCTAGCTTTTACTGATAAAACACAATTAAAATTTAATAATTCTAATTGGATGGGATCTTCTGGTATTGCATTTAATAGTGTAGGATTAGCTCAACGTGTTTCAGAAAGCAATGTGTTTTCTATTAGTATTCAGTCAATGAATTTTGGTGAGATTCCAATTACTACTGTTGCTAATCCAGAAGGAAAAATTGGTGTGTTTTCTCCAAGAATAAATGTTTTCAATCTTGGATTTGCTCGCTCTTTCTCAAAATCTATTCATGCTGGTATTAACATGAAGGTTATTTCTGAAAGTATTACTAATTTAAAAACAACTGGTGTTGCAATGGATGTTGGTATCCGTTATGTAACAGGTGAAAAGGAACAAATTAAATTTGGAATTGCATTAAAAAATGTTGGTGCTGCAATGAAATTTAAAGGGGATGGTTTAAATCAACAAGCTAATTATGTTGAATCTGGAAGTATTGCTACTCTTGATGAACGTTCTCAAGATTTTGAATTACCTGCTCTTTTAAATATTGGTGCATCTTATGATTTCATTTTTGATGAGCAAAGTAAATTAACTTCTGCATTTACCTATACAGCTAATTCATTTTCAAATGATCAATATAGATTAGGTTTTGATTATGGAATGGCTAAAGAAAAATTTGGTTTTAATTTAAGAGCAGGTCTTGTTTATGAAAAACATTTATTTTCTGCCGAAAATAAATCTAATGCTTTGGTTGGACCAACTTTTGGTTTCTCTGTTGATGCTTTAGTTGGTAAAAACAAAAATGCTTTGGGTATTGAATATTGTGCCCGTTTAGCTGGTGTTTTTGGTGTTATTCATACATTAGGATTGACGATTAGTTTAAAATAAAAAAAATTATTATATTTGTTGATACAAGAGAGCTCTTTTAGAGCTCTCTTGTTTTGTTTTATAGTTAATAAGAATACATTATGTCACAGATTACATATTATACTGAAGAAGGTTTAAATCGTATGATTAAAGAATTACACGAAATGAAAACAATTCAAAGACCTGCAATTTCTTTACAAATTGGTGAAGCAAGAGATAAAGGTGATTTATCTGAGAACGCAGAATATGATGCAGCGAAAGAGGCTCAAGGTTTGTTAGAGATGAAAATTGCTAAATTAGATTCGATTATTGGAAATGCTCGGATTATTGATGAATCAACTGTTGATAATTCTAAAGTTTTCATACTGTCAAAAGTTTTAATCAAGAATGTTGAAAATGGTATGGAATTCGAATACACTCTTGTTGCTGAAAATGAAGCTGATTTAAAAGCAAAAAAAATATCAATGGATTCTCCTTTTGGAAAAGGTTTACTTGGAAAAAAAGTTGGTGAAATTGCTGAAATAACGACGCCAAATGGATCTATGCATTTTGAAATTCTAAACATTTCAAGAGGATGAGTTCAATTTTCACTAAAATAATTAACGGTGATATTCCTTGTTTTAAAGTTGCTGAGAATGATGATTTTTTAGCTTTTTTAGACATTACTCCGTTAAGAAAAGGTCATGTTTTAGTGGTTCCTAAAATTGAAACAGATTATATTTTTGATATTAACGATAGCGAATTAGGTGATATGTTTATCTTTTCTAAAATGGTTGCTTTAAAAATTAAAAAAGTATTTCCTTGTAAAAGAATTGGTGTTACTGTTATTGGTCTTGAGGTACCTCATGCTCATATTCATTTAATCCCTATGAATTCGATATCTGATATTAATTTTATGCAAGAAAAACTTACAATATCAAATGATGAATTAAGTCAAATTGCTGAACAAATTAGAAATGCGTAATGTTTTATTATTCATAATTTAATTTTCAAATGAAAAATAATATTTTTTTAAAATTTTTCTTTCTCTTCGTTTCACTTTTTAGTGTCTCTTATTCTTTTTCTCAATCTACTTCTACGAATATTTTATTTATTGGAAATAGTTATACGCATTATAATGACATGCCTGTTATATTTAATGAATTAGCGGTCGAAAAAGGATATTCTGTTAATGTTGAAATGAGTGCAAAAAGCAATCATACGTGTAAAATGCATTGTGAGAGAGATGAATTATTTGAAAAAATTAAAAGTAAAAAATGGGATTATGTTATAATTCAAGGTTTTAGTAGAGAATTATGCCATTCTCCTGAATATTTAGATACGTCTTTTGTTCCATATTTTAATCGAATTATTGATTCTGTTTATTCTAATTATTCTTGTACGAATGTGCTTTTGTATATGACCTGGGGATACAATAATGGAATTCATGATAATGAAGAGTGTGATAATTTTATTAAGATGGGTGATCAAATCGTTAAGGGATATAAATATATTGCTGATTTGTATTCACTGCCTGTTGTTCCTGTTGGAATGGTTTGGAGGTCAATTCATTTAAGTCATCCTGAATATCCTCTTTATAATGTTGATGACATGCATCCTTCTGAAACAGGTTCGTTTTTGATAGCAACTACTTTCTTTTCTTCTATCTTTAAAGCTTTACCTTCTGATAGTTCAAATTATAAAATTGATGTTAAAATAGCCAAAGTAATTAAGACGGCTGCTTACAATTATGTTTTGAAAAATGTTGACATCTATAATTTACGACAGAATACTTTTGATGTTAAATTCGAACGGACTAAAACGAGTAAATATGTTGCTAATTGTAAGTCTAATTTTCCAAATGCTTCTTCTGTAACATGGTATTTTGGTGATAGTACATCTTCTAATAAAAAAGTTGTTTCCCATTATTATAGAAAACCTGGATCTTATGTTGTTAAGTTAGTAGTGAATGATTCTTGTGGTGAAAGAATTGTTTATCGAAAAATATTTTTTATTGAACCTAAGAAACCAAAAAAAATAACTCCTTCTAAACCTGTTACCAGCACTAATAAAAATAGAAAAATATAAAATAAATTTATTTATTATTCAATTTTTTTCACTGCTTTCTTCTTGTTTATTCTTTTTCTAATTGGAATAACTATATCTAATACTTTATTGAACCAAATATTTAGCGGTTCATTATAATAGATCATAAGTACGAATAGCGTTATGAAAAGGGACGCTCCAATTCCTGCTTCATAAGGATTTAAAGGGTTTTTACTTTTACTAAAGAAAGTACTTACACCTACTCTAATGACAGCTCCATATAATAACATCATGTGTAAAATAAAAATAGATAAGGTGTTTTGCCCAACTCTAATAAATAAATTTTCTTTGATGGTAACTAGTTTTTCAAATGTAGCTAGTATTGAAAGTATTATTAGTACCCAACCTAAGGTTTCAAATAACCAATTTGATTTTATTAAATAAATTAAACTTCCTCCTGTTGTTTCTTGAATAATTTTATGTGCAATTTCAAATATATCTGTACTGAAATTTATTAGTACAATTCCTAAACTGAATAAAAATATTGGAATTGTCCATTTGTTTTTTGTGATCCATTTAGAATGTAATAATACTCCAATAGCTGCTCCAAAGAATGTGTAACCTAAATTAGGAGCTAATGGAAACATTGATCTTTTAAATGGAGCTAATACCATATTTTGCATGAAATCGGGCCATCCAATTGGAAACGGTACTCTCTCTCCATTAATTATATGTTCTTGAAGAGGTGCAAATAGGCTAAATATGAAGAATGATATGGCCATATAGTAAACCCACAAAGGTATCACTCTCGTCAATTTATAGAGACCATAAATTATTAGTAATCCAAATATTCCAATTCCAATACATTGTAGTATATGAAAACTTGTTGGATTCAATAAATATCCCCAAAACAATAATTCTAGTGCTCTTTTATATCCTTTTTTAATACGTATATTATCCCAATAATTTTTGGTGTTATTTGAATAAAACAAATAAGTGATAACCATACCTGTCATTGTTAAAAACATGGGGGAAGTATACCCTCGAATTAATAACCAAATGTCGTATGCAAGAAAATCTGGATTTTTAAAAAGACCATCTGGACTTCTGTATTGTGCACCTAAAGTAAGATCAATGAAATGACCTTCTAACATTAATAATATAGCAAATGACCTTGCCATATCTATAAAAATTAATCTACTTTTCTTTTCCTTCATTCAAATTTATTTTGACTTGCTTATTATTAAATTTGAATAATAATAAGTTTTGTCATTCAGATTTTATATCTAAAATTTTAATCTTTAATCAAAGATAGTGTATTCTGTTGTATTTTATTCAAAAATATTATTCAAGAATTATTTCTGTTGTTAAAATTAATCTTAATTCTCCTTCTTGTCCTTTTACTTTTATGTAGACAGATTTTACAGCTTGTCCTTCTAATTGTTTAGAGTCTAATGTCATATTTACTGTTGTTGATTCTCCTGGTTCTAAATATTTCTTCTCTATTTTTGCAGTATTACATTCACAAGGAATTCTAGGATCTTCTAATTCAATAGGTGTTTTTCCAGAATTTGTAATAGTAAATTGCTTTTCAAGAAATGTATTTGGTTTTATTTTTCCAGCATCTACTACTTGTTGTTTTGTTGTGATTGTAATTACTTTTTCTTCTACTTTTAAATCTGTACTAATCGTATCCATATAATTAACACTTTGAATTTCAATTTTTCTTTCTATTCCAGCTTTTCTTGAATAAATTGAATTTTTAATGTCATTTGGATTATCACTTGTCAATTTATCTGCTGTATATTCTCCAAACGGAACTTCTGCAAATTCAACTTTACCTCCATTTGGTGATGTTCCGTTGATATAGGGTATAAAAATACCATTGTTGTATTCACTTAAATAATTTACCAATGATCCAATTCTTCTTTTTGTTAGCTTGACATTATAGTCTGTTTTTGCTAATGGACTGGCAAACCCTTTTATGGTTAACCTAATTTTAGATCCTTTTTCTAATTCCTCCAATAACAGGTCTCTAAACAATTCTAAATCTTTAACACCTTGGTCAACATATTCTACAAAAAAACTTTCAATATCTTCTTTTGCTTCTTCATTTCTATCACCTGTTAATCCTGTCGAATATTCTTTTTGATAGATATCCAACATTGCTCGATACGAAGTATAACTTGAAATGTAATTTACTTTTGTTATTGTATCATGTGATCTTGGATCAGGTACATCATTGTGAAAATAGAGTGTAACAGGAAGTCTTTTATTCAAATCTGCTAAGGTCTCTTTTGGTGTCGGTGGTATAATAATTTGAGGAATAATTCCTGTAAATATATCGCTACAGCAGGTTGGATTTTTACTATACAATACTCCAATTCTATTACTCGTTACATAGGAGGTATCGCCTTGCTTGAAAAAATATATATCATTCGCACGGCTATTAATTGGAATTCCTAAATTTATAGGTGTTTCAAATGTCGTCGAATATTTTGAATAAAACACATCATTTCCTCCAAAACTATTTAACCATGAAGTGGAAAAATATAGACGCTTTTCTTTCTGATCCCACCAAGGAGTGACTTCATTTTCAATTGAATTTAATGCTTTTAATGGTCGTGCTTTTGCGTATTGATTCCCATCTTTAATCGGACTATACCATAAATCTAATCCTCCTAATGTTCCTTCTCTGTCTGATGAAAACAGTAATACTTCTTGATTGTCTAATTCGGCAATATTCGGCATCGTTGTATTATACCCAGGTAGATTAATAATTTCTCCTAAAGAATCAGGTGATGACCATTTCCCATTTATATATTTAGCAACCATAATTTTACATTTATAATTATAGCCTTCGTCTTGGCATAAACTAAAGTAAAAACGTTTACCATCTATTGAAAATGAACCGTTCCCAGTACTCATTTTTTCGAAAAAAACATCTTCTATTCTTGTTGAGTTTTCAAATGAATTTTGGTTTATTTTTGATTTATAAAGCATTGTTTTGTAAGATGTTGCATAGACTTCTTCATTAGAAGGAATAGAATCAGCCCTTAAAGAGGAGAATATTAATTGGCCATCGTGAATTGAATGTCCAAATTCTGAATCTTTGGTATTAACTGTTTCTGGCAATCTGCTAAATTCGATTGATGAAGTATCTTTGATTGCCGATTTAGCCCATAAACAGGATTCTATTTCTCGATTCGATTTAAGGTATAAATAATTTTTTTTATCTTTTAAATATTTCTTTTTGCATTTTTTGAATGTTTCAATGGCCGATTCATATTTACCATTGTATTTTTGCATTAATCCTAGATTTAAAAGACTTGAAGGGTATATTAGTGACTCTTCTTTTTCATATACTTTTTTATAATATATTTCTGCATTTCTATAATCTTTATATGCTTTCAACGTTTCTGCATATTTCCAAAGAGTTGAAACTGATTGAGAATCAAGAGTTAATGCTTTTTCGTAATATTCTAATGCATAAACATAATCCCCCTTTTTATATTGCTCATCTGCAAATTCCAAATATTTACCCAATTCATTTTGTGAAAAGAGTGTCCCTGAACAAAATAAAAGTAGTACTATTAAATATAATCTGGACATACTCTATGAATTATTTTCTTTGGTTTAAATCTTTTGATTATATATCGTGCAGCTAATTCTACTCCTCCTTTTAAATTACTTGCAGGTACTAATTTTGAAACATTTATATCATAACTTAATCCGACAAACCAATTTTGATAATCTAAACCTACACTTAAATAACCTGCATCTCTATTTCTAAATAATGCACCAACATAGACGGCTCTATATTCTCCAAGTTTATCTATTAAAGTGTATTTGGCAGTAGATCCAACTATTATTTCTTTGTATTTCCCTTGAACTTGAATTGAGATACTTGGTAATATATCCCAATCGTAGTTTATTCGATAGGTTCCTTTTGCGAAAAATGATGTTCGAATATCTCTTTTTACAACTTCACTGAAAAAACCTTGGTTGGGACGATTTAAGTTGTATAGACCAATACCTCCAGTTATTTTTTTATGTTCATTTACATAATATTCGTAAACAACACCTATTCCTATCGACATATTAGTTGACTTTTGATTTTGGTAATTTTCATACGTTGGTAAAGCAGCATTATAAGCTATTCCATTGTATTGATTGTCAAATGAAAATTGATCCCAATTGACTTGCCTGTGATTAATTCCAATATTAATTCCAGGTCTTAATGTATGCATTGAATCTGCGGTTAACTTTATTAAGTAGGAAATATTTGTTTGAAATTCAACAGTTCTAAACTTTCCATCACCCGCTACATCATTAAAAAATAAAGCACCAAATCCTATCTTCTTATTTTTCTCAAAATGTGTATCACCTGAAAATGAAAGTGTGCTAAATGGTGTTGTAACACTTTTCCATTGATTTCTGTAATTTGAAATGATTCTATAATCACCCTTGAAATTACCAGAATTTCCGGGATTTTGAAATATTTGATTATCATTAAACTGAGACCAATGTATATCTTGTGCGTTAAAATCAACACAATTAAGTGTGAAAAAAAGCAAGATATAACATTTAATTTTGAGCATTTATTTCAGTTTAATACATGAAAGTACAAAAAAATAAAACTGATATACAATTTCTAATCTATTTTATTGAATTTTTAACGATTTCCTTCTCTTGAATCTCTATTTTTAAAAAAGTATCGATTTTATTTTCTCTATATTTTAAACGACATCTCTTAAATCAAGATAAGATAGTATTGATTGTAGTTAAGAAAGAATTTAAGAATCCTTTTCAATCTTCCTAATTTTGAAATAGTTATTAATTTGTTCAAATAAGAGTTCTGTTTTTTCTTTTATTCACACTATTAATACCTGTTTAATGTCCATTCAATAAAGTAACTATGAAAAAGATTCTTCAATTAATTTTCTTGTTTTTTACTTTTTTCACTTTAAAAGTATTTTCTCAGGCAGAGCCTCCTGTTATTAATGGAACTAAAATTTTGCCTTATGTTTGTGGCCAACCTATAAATTCTATTAGAGGTGAAAGCTGTGCTTCTTCTGATGGCCATGATTCAGGTTCACTTGCTAAGACATTACCTGTTGGAACTTACGCATATACTCAAAGTATTCATAATGTGGTTGCAAAATGGTTGAGTGGATCTGTTTATCGTTTTAGTATTGGAACAGCTTCTGGTTTAGATAATATTAATGCGGGACATTTGTTAAACTCAAATGAAGTACATACTGGTGGTCATAGTTTTGCCGAATTACAAGCTTCTGCTTTGGCTTTAGGAACAACTTTTAATATTGGGGATCATTTTTTCATGAATCTCTATTATTTAAGTTCGTCGACAACTCCTGACATTTCTTTTGATCTTCAGTTTTTATGGGAAGATTTAGGACTTTCTTCAAATGTTGTAACTGTGAATGTTGAAACTGGATATGGTATTAATGGTGCTTCTCCATTTACTGCAATTCAAGCTGCAAAAATTCAAGCTTTTTATAATTTGGTGAATCCAATTATTAAGTCAGTTTATGGGCCACCATCAAGAAATCATACGATAACGGTTGTTAATGACGCATATGCTGTTGGCAAAAATACGTATTACAATGGACCAAATTTTATTAGTTCTTCTTATGCTATAAACGCAGACGGAGATCTTGATCAACCAAGACTTATGATCCATGAATTAATTCACGGATATAGAGATAATGTTTGTCTTTCTACAAACAATTTATGGCACTATGAGCCTACTTTAAGTGGTTTTGAAGAGGGTTTTGCTGAAGGTGTAGCGATAGTTGTTATGGATATTTTTATTGGGATGTACCCTAATTTTTTTGTTGGTGATGCACATAAATTACATTGGAATCAAGAAGGAGGAATGCCTTTTGAATGGGATTATGATTTTCAAAACCATCAACAAGTTTCAACTCAAGATTTTTGGAGTTCAGATGTTGCTACTGGTAGCCACTGGTTAAGATATGGATTGGGGGCAACTGCTATGAAAAAGATGTATTACGAAGATCCAAATATTTTCAAAAATTTCAATGTCGAATATTACAGTCGTATGAATGCTGATCATACTTTAGTTCCAAGTAGGGCGATGATAGTTGATATTTTTAGCGTGGTTAAAGCACAAGTTGAAAGAACTCCTACAATTCAATGGATTAATTCTCAACGTATTTTCGATTGTCAAAAAGATATTCGTAAAAAAATATTTATGTTGTCTTTTACTTCTTTAAGTTGGAATTCTTTTCAGCAGGATAATCGTATTATTCCTGTTGAAACACATCAAAATGGATTGGAGTGGAAATGGGATTCTTCTGATCCAATTGGTGCAAATGAAATTACGAATACAACAAATTCTTCATGGTCATGGACACATCAATTAAATAATTTAACGGGTGATATTTCTATAGCAAGAGATTGGGCGACTACAAATATTGTTACAAATCGTCCTATTCAGGCTAAAAACCATTGGATAAATGAAGCTCCAAATGGTTTTCCAACATACATAGGCATTCCTTTATTAGGTCCTTATCAAGGAGCAAATCCGTATTATGTTGGTTCAACTTTTACACGTGATCATGAACAAGATAATTGTACGGCTGTTCCTGGTTGTGGAAAAAGAGCATGGGCAATGGGAAATCAACCGCTTTATACAACCACTTCATCTGCTACAACAATATGGCCTACTCTTGCTGCTATAGGTGGTTCTCCTTTAGGACAAAGGTCAGAATTAAATTTAACTGAATCAGGTTTATTTAGATTTGAAATTGGTTTTAACGATCCTCAAGGCCCTCGTATTGAAGATTCATATTTCCGTCTTTTAGGGAATGATTTTATTGATATTCATGGCGTTTTTGGTGGGATTTATAGTCCATCTGCAACTCAAGTGGATGGTAGATTATTTATTGAACATTCAGGATTTGGTGCGGAAGCTCAAATTAATTTAACGAATAATTGCTTTAAAAGTCCACGTTTATGGACTTCTGTACCTGAAACAGATGTCAATAGACAAGGAGGAAGACCTGATAGAAAATATTCTGTCCCAGGTATGATTCATACGATTTATGTCAATCCAGATTGTTCTCAAAAGAAAATTGATTTTAGAACAATTGGTTATGGAGATGGTTTAGAAGGAACAGAAATGTTATTATTTAATGTTTCTGATATGGAAGATATTTTATTTACAGAATCGAATGATACTTCAGTTTGTGCTGGTGAAGATTTTACATTAGCTGTCACAAATAATTTCCCCGATATTTTTCACAATGATCCTCGAGTTACGTATAGTTGGAAAGATCCTTCTTCCACTGTTATCTCTTCGGATACAACTTATAATTTTATTGGTGCTGCAACTACAGATGCTGGAGTTTATACATTGGATATTACTTTTTTTGGTTGTCCTATTTTTCAAAAAACGGTAAATGTTATAATTGGAAACCCTCCAGTTATTAATTTTGGATTACCTGATACTATTTCAGTATGCACAAATGATGACATTAATTTTACTGTTAACGCACTTTCTGGTGCTACTTATACTTGGACTAATCCTGCAGGAACTGTTTTTTCAAGTAGTCAAAATCCAATTATTTTAGGATCTACTTTTTTAGATGCTGGTTATTATACAATTTCAATTAGTGGCGCTGGTTGTGGCGGTGCACCTTTATCTGGAATTGACTCTGTCTATGTCAATGTTACTTCTTCAATGACTATAAATTTACCAAATCAACCTACTGATTCGGTTTGCGAAGGTGTTAATGTTACTTTAACAACTGATTTAATTGCTGGTGCGACTTATACTTGGACTGGTCCTTCCAATTTTTCTTCTTCTCTTCAATCTCCAGTTATTTCATCAATAGGATTAAATGGAAGTGGAATTTATAGAGTGATTGTCACACTACCAGGATGTAATGGAGTAATTGTTTCAGATACTTCTTTTACGACAATTGTTGTATTTCCGAATACGGTTGCAACTGTAACTGTTCCATATACAACTTTAAATGTCTGTGAAAATGGAAGTGTTAATTTAAGTTGTACGCCGACAATTGGATCAACTGTTGTTTGGGTTGGACCTGGAGCAATATTTACTTCAACAACACAAAACCCTACAATTAGTGGAGCTACAGCTGTTATGTCTGGAATTTATACTGTTACTGTAAGTTCTCTTGGTTGTGATGGTTTAACAACTACAGCAACAGCAACAATTAATGTGATTGTTCAGCCAAATCCAACAGTTACGGCTATAGTTCCGTTTCCAATAATTAATTTATGTGAAGGAACTTCTTTAAACTTAGCTGTTTCTACTGCTGCCAGTGGAACTTATTTATGGAGCGAGCCGGTTAGTGCTTTTTCATCCTCAAGTCAAAATCCAACTATTTCAAGTGTTACACCTAGTATGTCAGGAACGTATCAAGTAATTGTTTCTGTGATTGGTTGTGCAGGTATTGCCATTTCGGATACTGCTTTTACCTTTGTAAATGTCACTCCGACTCCAGTTGTTAACTTAGTAACAACATCTTTGGTAAATGTTTGCCCTGGTGACATGATTAATTTGAATTCAAATACAATCCCAAATGCTGTTTATTCTTGGTCGGGGCCTAACTCTTTCTCATCTATTACAGAAGATGCAAGTTTAATAGCAGTTGGAACGATTAATTCTGGACTCTATACAGTAACTGCTGTTGTACCTGGATGCGTTCCAAATACTTTTATCACTGGAACGAATACAACTCAAGTGATTGTTCCTTCAATTGTAGGAATTAATTTAGAGATTGCTGGAAGTGAATTGATATGTTTAAATGAAAATAGTACACTTTTAAGTGCTTCAAACGTTACAGTTTCAAGTTATTTATGGACAGCTCCTGACGGTTCGACTTCTACTAATCCGACTTTAAATATTTCTAGTTTTA
>CANJKA010000049.1 GCA_947474675.1 Flavobacteriales bacterium | reverse complement strand
AAGAAAATTTTATATGGCGTAATTTCAATTTTCATTTTAATAATCATAAAACCATACCTATTAGCCTGTTTATTATTATCATTATTATTTATTTTTTTATATAAATTATTCAATAAAAAAACATTCTTAAGTCTACTTGTTTTTTCAATGATACTAAGTGCTTATCCACTAATATTCAGATCAAGAACAAAACTATTAATAAGACATTTAACAATAACTCAATTTAATTTTGACCATATTGGAAAGGGTGGTTTATTTGTTAAATCAGATAATAATTTACTGTATCATTTTGAAGTAAATCAATTTAAAAACCTAAAGATCAACAGGAAAGATAGCATTGTAGAATTAATTCATCCAAGTTTTGCAATTGAAATCTTCTTGAGAAACAAATTCCCATCAAGAAAATGTTATTTAACACCAAAATCAGAAAAATGGAAAATATTTTACCTTGTCAATGGAGCTATAAGTTATATCAAAACAACACCAATTAATAGATCAGGAATTCAACTAGTTAAAAATATACCCGAAGCTTTAATAAATAGTTATGCGAGACCATTTCCTAATGACCCTGGAAGTTCTTTACGATTTCCAGCCATGTTTGAAGTTTGGATTCTATCATTTATAGTACTCTTTTCAATTAAAAACAGAAGGAAAATCAATAAAGAAGAACAGGGTTTAATTATTAGTCTGTTAATATTTGCAATCTCTTTATTATTATTAATTGGTTGGACAACTCCTGTAATCGGAGCAATTTTTAGATATCGTTTTCCAGCACAATTAGCTTTATTAATCATTTGCTGTATACTCATTAAATCAGATCTTTTTATTAAAAAACAAATTCTATGAAAACTAAATATGTATTAATTACTGGAGCAACCTCAGGTTTTGGAGAAGCATGTTCACATCTATTTGCTAAAAATAATTGGAATTTGATATTAACTGGAAGAAGATTAGATCGACTTGAAAAATTGGCGTCACTACTTATAACTGAATATAAAATTAAAGTTGAAATTTTAAATTTTGACGTTCGAGAAGTTGAAGCCGTTAACAATTCTATAGAAAGTTTACCCCAAAATGTAAAATCAAACATTGAAATTTTAATTAACAATGCTGGGTTAGCTGTAGGTAGAGGACCTATTGATACTGGAATTGTTGATGATTGGGAAAGAATGATTGATACAAATATTAAAGGATTACTCTATGTAACAAAAGCTGTTGTTCCGTATTTAAAACAAAACAAAAAAGGACATATTTTCAATATAAGTAGTATCGCTGGTAAAGAAGTTTACCCTGGTGGAAATGTATATTGTGCAACCAAACATGCAGTTGATGCATTATCTAAAGCAATGAGAATAGATCTTGTTGAACATTCGATAAAAGTTACAAATATAGCACCAGGAGCTGCAGATACTGAATTTTCAATTGTACGATTTAAAGGAGATAAAGATGTTGCCGAAAGTGTTTATAACGGATTTAACCCTTTATTAGCAATAGATATCGCAGAGACTATTTATTTTGTAGCAAACAGACCTCAACACGTTACAATTAATGATTTGGTGATTATGCCGACAGCACAAGCTTCAGCAGCAGTACTTTGGAAAACTGAATAATTAAAATTCCAATTTATTTAATTCATAGACTAATAAATCAATTTCAGTTTTTGTATTGAAGGAATGCAAACAAATTCTTAACCCTTCATTTCCTAAAGGAACAGTAGGTGAAAAAATTGGTTTAACAGCGATTTTATTTTTTTGCAACATTATTGAAATTAATTTTGTTTTTCCAACATCTCCAATTCTTATAAGTTGAATTGGAGAATTATTATCCGAAATAGATTTAACATTTCGAATAGAATTTCTGAAATAAGCAATAACTTCCTTTAACTTTATTCTTCTTTGATCAATTTCAGAATGATTTACTATATACTTAATTCTTGCAAATGTTTCTGGTGGAAGAGCAGTTGTATAAATAAACGATCTTGAAAAATTAATAAGATATTTTTTTAAGTTTTCTTTACACAATATGCAAGCTCCGTGTGAACCATATGCTTTTCCAAAAGTAACAACTCTAGCAAAAACGAAAGATTCAAGACCTAGTTCAGAAACTAACCCTGTTCCATTTTCTCCAAAAACACCACTTGAATGTGCTTCATCAACAATAAAAAAGGCATTATATTTTACACATAAATTAGCTAAATCAATCAAAGGTGAAATATCTCCATCCATAGAATATAAGGATTCAACGACAACATAATTAACACTTTCACTAATTTTTAATTTACATTCTAAATCATTTAAATCATTGTGTTTAAAAGACCTGTTTTTAGCGAAACTTAATCGAATTCCGTCTCGAATACTGGCATGAATTAGCTCGTCATAAAAAACAGTGTCACCTTTTTGAGGAACCGAACTAAAAAAACCAAGATTTGCATCATAACCAGAATTAAAAATGAGAGCAGACTCAGAATTAAAGTGATTGGCTAAAAACAATTCAGCCTCGAAACTTTCTATACTTGAACCTGAAATTAACCGAGAACCAGTACTTCCATACTTTTTAATTGCTGAATTTTCAACTTTAATTTTAGAAAATCCCAAATAATCATTCGAATAAAAATCAGAAAAATCTTCAAACGAAGAAAGGGAACGTAATGTTCCCTCTTTTATTCTTTTATCTAATTTATCTTGAAGTTTTTGATCCACTTATAAATTCTCAACAGTCGTTACTTTTCTAGGCTCAAATCCAGGTTTCTTTGCTGCAGCCAATGCCTCAGCTCGATCAGCTTCCTTCTTTTTTCTAGCGTCAATAATTGGATCAGGGTAACTTACTGGTTTCTCACCTTCCGTATACGCTGCCTTAGGAACTAAACCTAAAATTGCAAACATTTCCATGTCCTCATTAAAATCAGGATTAGGAGTCGTTAACAATTTATCTCCTGCAAAAATAGATCCTGCTCCTGCCATGAAACACAAAGCTTGCCCCTCCATATTCATTTTGGTTCTCCCAGCAGACAAACGAACAACTGATTCTGGAAAAGCAATACGAGTCATTGCCACCATTCTTATCATTTCCCATTGTTCAATTGGTTTTTGATCTTCTAAAGGCGTTCCTTCTACCGCAACAAGAGCATTTATTGGAATTGAATTAGGAGGAGTTTCCATTTCCATGTAGCTCATCAAAAGACCTACTCGATCTTCGATTGCTTCCCCCATTCCTATAATACCACCTGAACAAACTGTTAAACCAGCTTTTCTTGCATTCTCAATTGTCGTTAAACGTTCTTCATATTCTCTAGTCGAAACTACGTCTGTATAAAATTCTTTTGAAGTATCTAGGTTATGATTATACGCGAAAAGCCCTGCATTTTTCAATCTCTTAGCTTGATTTTCGTTCATCATACCTAAAGTACAACAAACTTCCATATCTAAGTCATTGACAGCCTGAACCATCTCAACAACATTGTCAAAATCTTTATTATCTCTCACTTCTCTCCAAGCAGCTCCCATACATAAGCGAGAAGAACCGTTTGCTTTCGCATTTTTTGCTTGCTCAATTACAGAGTCAACTGTCATTAACTTATGAGCCTCAACATCAGTATGGTAACGAGCAGCTTGAGGACAATATCCACAATCTTCAGAACAACCACCTGTTTTGATACTTAACAAAGAAGACATTTGGACTTCTCTAGGATTGTGAAATTGTCTATGAATAGTAGCTGCTTCAAATACTAATTCCAATAATGGTTTATTGTATAAAGCTAATAATGATTCTTTCGTATTGTATGCTGGATTTACTTTCATGCTATGTAAAATATTGTACAAAGATAAGTGATTGAAGTGAGATTAAAGAATTTGCAAGATCTTTTTATTCATAATTTGTCGCAAATACTATTTGTTAATTAAACAAACAGCGTATGCTTTTATAGCCTTTCCTTCTCCAAAAGAATCTACTTTTTCGTGCGTGGAAGCTTTCAGAGAAACAGCATCTTCCTCAACCTGAAGAATTTCAGACAAAATCTTTTGCATATCAGGTATATGAGGATTAACTTTTGGAGTTTCTAAAATTACAGTACAATCGATATTAATAATTTTATATCCTTTATCATGAACTAATTTCACTACATCCTTTAACAATATCTTACTATCAATTCCCTTAAATTTAGGATCAGTATCCGAAAAATGAAATCCAATATCTCTTAAATTAGCAGCACCTAATAAAGCATCACAAATAGCATGAATTAAAACATCCGCATCAGAATGACCTACTGCCCCAAAACTTGATTCAATTTGTTTACCTCCTATAAAAAGTAAATGTCCATCCGCTAAGCGGTGGACATCCACACCAAATCCTATTCTAATATTCATTTATTATAAATTCGATTTCGTACCCGCACTTTCTCCAATTGTATATCTTAACGTAAATCTTAACGTATTTGCTAATGGACTATTCTTCCCACTCACAGAAATTAAATAAGACATATCAATTCCTAAGTTGTTGTATTTAAATCCAGCTCCAAAATTAATATACTTTCTATTTCCTTTATTTTTATTTTCGTAAAAGAAACCTGTTCTTAAAGCAAAAACATTATTATACCAATATTCCATACCAGTAGCAATGTTAATTTCACTTAACTCTTCTTTTAATTTAGTCCCTTTGTAAACAGCATATGAACCATCAGCATTTTGAACCTGAGCACCATTTTCATCTTTTTTAACAACACCAGGGGCATCATAAAAAGACTGCAGCATTCCTGAAATAACACCAATGTCATTATTCTTCCCTGATGCTATACTATAATCTGTAGTTCCAGTAACATATGTAGGCGGTGTAGGAACAAGTAATTTTTGAATTTCAAAAGCAAAAAGAATATTATTATACTTATCCAAATCAGCTCTATAAGAAGTTGCAACCTTTAAGTTCATTGGAATGAAATCACGTTTTGCATTTTCTGAATAAGAAATTTTACTTCCAACATTATTCAATGTTGTTGCAAAAACAAAAGTCCCATCAGATCCAACAATTGAAGCGTCATCATTGAAATATGTAAAAGAAATATCAGTCGCTCCACAAACAGCTGCTTTTGTATTTACACCTCCTACTGTAAGCCCTCCTGTTAAATTAGAATAGGCAAACTTACCATTTAATCCAAAACTAAACTTCTCGCTCAATTTAAAAGCGTAAGAACCTGTTATTTCATATTCACTTGGTTTATCGTTTCTAATTACTCCACCAACATTATCTGTAAAAGTAATTTCACCTAAACTAAAATACCTTAAAGCTCCTCCAATAGTATGTTTATCTCCGAACTTATAATACCCTGACAAATAAGACAAACTAATATCGTTCGTTAGTTGTCTCATCCAAGGAACATAAGATAACCCAATTTCAGATTTAGCTTTTGCAAAACTTAACATGGAAGTATTCCAATAAATTGAAGTAGAATTTCCACTTAAAGCCGTCCCTGCTTCACCCATAGCACCTGCTCTTGAATCAGGAGTAATAGATAAAAAAGGAAGAGCTGTTGTAATCGTATTTAATGTCAAATCACTTTCATCAACACCATTTAAAGGTGTAGTCGATGAAGTTTGTGCAGACACAACATTGATCATAAATATTAAAACAACAGTTGATGCAAAATAACTTTTCATATATAATCTCTTTTAAATTACGTTTACAAATATACGTAAATGAATAACTTTTATTGTAAAACTATTTTAATATAACCAATTTTTCTGTCTTCTCTGCTATTTTCCCATCAGATGACTTGACTTTTAAAACATAAATATAAACTCCTTTAGCAAGCTGGTCTCCAAAATCATCTAGCCCATTCCACGACACTCCTTCACTCCTAAACCCTTCTGTTGCTACTAGTTGATTAATCGTTTTAACTAATTTTCCAGCAACAGTAAATATTTGAATTTGAGTTTCAAGATCTGTACACACTTGATTATGCTCAAAGAAAAAATTTGTACTCGTTGTAAATGGATTTGGGTAATTTAATACATGATCCAGAGATAATTCTTCTTTTTCTTGAACAACAAAATCAATATTCACCTCTGATGAATTATCGTTTACATCCCAAACTTTTAAAGAAAGCGTGTGACGTCCTTTATCTAAGGTAGAAAAATTATACTGAATCTTACCAGACTGATACGAATCAAGATTTGAAGTATAATAATCATTTAAAACTATTGGATTTGCAGTATTACCATCTAACACTGCTAATATATCATGTCCGACACCATTTCCAACTGTATTAATTCCATTTTCATCAAAAACATCAGCTATCAATATTGGAGTTTCATCAGTTATACCACTTACTGCAAAATTTGTATTGTTTAAATATAATTTAATTTCAGGCCCTATATCATCATTTATCCCATTTGGATCAACTCCACCAATAATTATTCTGGTATCCTGACCTGCTGCATCATAAACATTATTTTCTGCATAATAACTAATTTTACCTAACCCGTATGAATAATTAATATCTTTAGGAACTATAAAAGTAAACTCGAAATAACCATTTTTAACAGTTGCTTTCCCCTTATATAAAGCATTTTTCTGAATTTCGTACGCTAATATTGGAGAATCACTATCTTGACCTAAAGTTGAATATGTCTTAAACTTATCAAAAACAGTTGGAGAAAGAATACCATTAAAATCAGTCAAAATAGTATTTGAAAAATCTTCAACATGCCCTTTTATTGTAATTTTACTTAAAGCTCTTATTGTATCAATTTCAATAGAAGGACTCAAAGAATTTATACTATCTGTAACAATTCTCATTTCAGGTAAAGCTATTTTTAAAGCAGGATCCCCAATTAAAGTAAAACTTCTTTTATTATCTGAAGAACCTGAACCATTTTTAGTAAGTCTAATTATTTCACCAAATGCTAAAGGCTTATTATTACTATCCCTTGTAAAAACATTCTCATAAAACTTGGCACCTGTAATTGTATTTACCCCAAAATAAACAGACCTCGTTGTTGTCATTAAAGCAATTGAAGCACCTGTTGGATTTAAAGAAACCCATTCACCTGCAGAAACTCTAGAAGGATCATCAAACTTAGTAAACTCACATGTGGCAGTAACCATCAAATTAAGTTTATCGATATTTTTCCAATCTTGAATTTGAGGAATTCTTATCACTCTTTCTTCAGCAACTCCGGTTTCTCCTCCGTGACCTACATAATTAACTATCAACGCTCCTCTATCAACCCTATCGGTAATAGCATCAAATACTTCTGGATACCTTTGCCCTCCAGTTACGGATACCTGAGGATAAGCATCTAAATAAATTTTATCGCAATTAATAATTGAATCATTCAATTTTATATAAGCAGAATTAGGTTCAGCATCTTGATTGATAAAATAACCAGACTCTTCATCGTCTGCAATCATCACTGTTTTTAATCTCCAATCACCAAAAGTACGATTCCCATTAGCTCCAGTACTACAAGAATTCGAATTGCCTTCGCTAAATAAATTTGATCCGTTTTTTAAATAATGTTCAATTTTATCAACTTGTTGTTTCGCAATTGTATTATCTGAAATTAATAATCGACCTATCCCTAAATCTAATAAGTCTGATGGCGAAATTGACTCTGATGGATCTAAAAAACCATAATAATCATCTGTAACCATAGCAGAAATATGATCTTCAGATGTCAAAACTTGATAAGTAGGAACAAAATTATTATTATTTGCGACTCTATTTTTAGGGTCAAAAGTTCCATCACCAAACAGTAACAAATATTTAGGTGCACTTCCAGGAATTAAAACAGCTCTATCATAAAACATTTTAACAAAACTTCTAATTGCTGTAGGATCAAGCATACCAGAACTAAACTCATTATATATCTGATCAGTTCTTACAACGTGAACAGTTAAACCAGTTTCTCTATGAAGATTCGCTAAACGTTCAGCTTGATCAATAAAATCTGGGGGTGTTACTATTAAATAATCTGCTTGACTTAAACCATGTAAATTTTGGCAGGAAACATTCCCTATTTTTTCGGGAAGGAAGAAATTAACCCCATCTGAAACAACAAATTCGCGGAGAGAATCTACTTGTAATTGAAAACTAAAAATCGAACCTGACAATTGTCCATTTACTAATTTAGGAACATTTCTATCTGTAACCTCCCAAACAAAATTCGAATTTAAAAAATTTGAAATTGAAAAATCACCAACATTTCCAACTCCTACAGAAATTAAATCTCTAAAATTAAATTGAGTTCCATTTAAAATTAAATTTCTTCTTGCATTTAATGTTATTTTATCCAAATAAGTATTAACACTAGGTGAATTTCGAGTTACTGTAATTTCTAAAGGCAAAGAACTACTTGGATTAGACAAAGACATCAACAATTCTGTTCTTCCATAATCACCAGAAGGTAAAGCAGCTGATCCAATTTGCGTTCCATTCACTTTATAAACTTGACTAGTTCCAGACCCTGAAGAATTCGAAGCCATTGAAACTTTAAATTTAGCAGAAAAAGAAGCTTCAATATCCGGAACGGAAAAAGAAAATATTTGGTCTAAATTAGAATCAAATAATTCCCCATACCATCTTTGACCACCACTAAAAAGAGAAATAGCATCAGATTCATGTGAATCATAAAATGAATATGAATTAATCGTATGTGTAACAGGATTCAAACTAGAATTAATTGAAGCAATTCGTAAAGGTGTCTCTGAAGAATTAACATTTAAAAAGTAATAAGAAAGGTCAGAATAAATATTTTTATCTTGATTAAACAAAATATCATCAGAAGAACTCCATCTACTTGGTCCAAAGCCGTAAAAAAGAATATAATCCCCATCATCAAATGAACCATCAGATTCACCTGATATAAAAATCGCGTTTTTAGCTAGATCATCCGTTCTTGCAATTGAATTCAATTCAGGTAACTTCCCATCTCCATTTCCAAAAACATTTATAGAAGACGGATCTAAACCAGCTGTATTGATGCCACAACCTTCAAGAAATGCTTTATCCATTTTAAATATCCCATCACTCGGAACGCCAATCTTATACCATGTTCCCGTTCCACAGGCTAAAACAGACGATGAAACTGTGGATTTCTCAAGTGAATTCAACGAATTTTTTATAGGATCTAAATGAACTGTTAAATTACTAATTCTTTTAATAATCCCTCCTTCATTAATAAATGGAAATAAATTTAAAACCACAAAAACATCAGCACCACCTTTTGTTACTTTTAAATCAGAAATAATAGAAGTTGGAACAACAAACGCATGTAAATTTAAATATTCCACTTCTTCTTTAAGAGCTGTAGAAGTTTCAAAACTTGAGATCAAAACTTTAGAATAAATTGAAGATTCTATTTTTTTGACCCAATAAAAATTAGGTAAATTCAAGTCAAAATTTTGATCTGTTATCGAAGGGACAATCATTTTCTTTCCTTCAAAACTAAATTCTCTGGGTGTTCCCCATTCAATAGACAATTGAAAATCTTCTTGAGAATGTGCTAATGAAAAAACAGAACTAATCAAAAAAAGTAAAAAACTATATTTTATCATTTATTAAGGTAATAATTGAAAGTCAAAAAAACTACTTACAAATATACGTAAATGAATACTTTTTATTGTAAACTAATTTAACAAAATAAGTTTTTCTATTTTTTCAGTTGTTTTACCATCCAAAGTCTATACTTTCAAAATATAAATATAGACTCCTTTAGCCAATTTATCTCCAAATTAATCTAAGCCATTCCAATAAATACCTTCACTTCAAAACCATTTGTGAGGACTAGTTGATTAATCGTTTTAACTAATTTTTCCAGCAACAGTAAATATTTGAATTTGAGTTTCTAAATCCGTACAAACTTGATTATGTTCAAAGTAAAAATTAGTACTTGTCGAAAAAGGAGTAGGATAATTTAACACATGATCAAGCGATAACTCGTCTTTTTCTTTAACAATAAATTCAATTTTCACTTCTGATGAATTATCGTTTAC
This sequence comes from Flavobacteriales bacterium, assembly GCA_947474675.1. Lineage (GTDB taxonomy): Bacteria > Bacteroidota > Bacteroidia > Flavobacteriales_D > Crocinitomicaceae > CAIUKX01. Next base: position 15,987 of record CANJKA010000049.1, on the reverse strand, counting down.
ATCCCACACTTTTAATGAAAGAGTATGTAATCCTTTTTCTAACTGAGAAATATTACATTCTATTCTACCAGATTGATATATATCTAAATTTCTTTATAATAATTATTTAAAATAATTGGATTTGCGGAATTTCGATCCAAAGAAGTTGAAAATGAAAATAGAATGAAAATTTCAAAATACAATTTCTTATTTTAAAGCAATAAAGGTTTCAAAACTTGAAATCAAGACATATGAAAACATCCAAGATTCTATCTTTTGTAACCAATAAAAATTGAGGAAAGAATGATTAGAATCTATTTCTGATGCAAATTCATCATTAAAATTCTGAATAGGAATCTCAACCCACTATTGAATCCCCCTTCAATTGGAACAAAATAATTATCTTAAAAAAAAAGGAGAAGTAAAAAAAACATAAAGAATAAAAATTAAAAATGCATAGAAAAAAGTGGTAAACAGGATGTTAAAAATAAAACGAAAACAAAATAAATCAGTGCGAAATAATAAAAAAACGATAATAAACTTTGATTATTGCATTTGAATTACAATATTTGTAACTTAAAAATATTATCTTCGTTAAGATATTTTAAAAATAAAGATTTCATTTAAAAAAAAAGGATGAAAATATTAAAGAAATTAATCATAATTTTTGTACTCTCAATTGTTTCAATTGACAGTAATGCACAAGACCCTACTTTTACTCAATTTTATTCAAATCCAATTTATTTAAACCCAGCGTTTGCGGGTTCTCATGGATGTCCAAGGTTTGGTCTTAATTACAGAAATGAATGGCCTTCCTTAACTGGTAATTATGTTACATATAGTGCAGCCTATGATCAATATTTCAAAAACATATCAGGAGGAATTGGAGTTTTGGTTACACATGACGAACAAGGAAGTGGAACAATTCAAACTTCAATGTTGGGATTAATTTATTCTTATCATTTAAAAGTTACAAGAAAATTTTCATTAATGTTTGGAGCAAGAGCTGCTTGGTATCAAAAATCTTTAGATTGGGATAAATTAACTTTTGGTGACATGATAGATCCAAGAAAAGGGTTTATTTATGCAACAGGTGATCAAAAAAGAGGTGGTACAAAAGGTTTTTTTGACGCTTCAGCTGGAATGGTAGGATACAGTAAACATTTCTTTTTCGGAGTTGCAGCACACCATTTAAATCAACCTGACGAATCAATGATAATTGGGAACTCTAATATGCCAATAAGATTTACAGGTCACATAGGTGCTGAAATAAAACTTGGAAGTAAATCAAAATTTAGTAATCCAACTTCTATATTACCAAATATAATATATCAATACCAAAATGGATTTCAAGAATTAAACATTGGTACCTATGTAAAATACAGTAATTTTACTGTTGGAGCATGGTTTAGAAATAAAGATGCATTTATTTTAGCTATTGGAATAAACACAGGGACATTTAAAATAGGTTATAGTTATGATGTAACTGTTTCGAAGTTAAACAACGGTAATTCAGGTGGTTCACATGAAGTTTCATTAGGGATAAATTTAAATTGTAAAGGTAAACCAACGACTTTTAAAACAATTTCTTGCCCATCATTTTAAAAAAAAATGTAACTTTTATTTTAAGTTACGTTTATATTGTAAATTTGCACATTGAAAAAAATAAATAAATACACAAACAATATGAAAAGCATCAAACTTTTTTCAGGAATAATTGCCTGTATTTTTGTTTTAGGATCATGTTATAAGGAGTATTCTCCTACAACAGGTCTTACATACAATGATCCAAATGCGGGAGGCTTTGAAAAAGCTGCATTTTTAGATCAAGAAACTGGTCCAGGACTAGTATTAGTAGAGGGTGGTACCTTTACAATGGGAAGAGCAGAACAAGACGTTATGTTTGACTGGAATAACAGAGCTGCCAGAGTTACGGTATCTTCATTTTATTTAGATCAAACTGAAATAACAAACTTTCAATGGTGTGAGTATATGTATTGGATTTCAAGAGCATATATAGAATATCCAGTAGTTGGTAAAAACGTATTACCTGATACGAATTCTTGGAGATCTCCATTAGGATTTAGTGAAAAATATGTAGAGTACTACTTACGTCACCCAGCATATAGAGATTATCCTGTAGTTGGAGTTTCTTGGTTACAAGCGTCTGATTATTGTAAATGGAGAACAGATAGAGTAAATGAATATATTTTAATCCGTGAAGGAATTTTAGATTATAATATTGAACAAAAAAATGAGGGTACTTTTAATACAGAAGCTTATTTAAATGGTCAATATGACATAGGAGTTATTGAAAACTTAGTAGATTTAGACCCTTCTCATTATGATGGAAAAAAACCAGGTAGAAGAATTGTAAGACATGAAGACGGGATATTATTACCCCGTTACCGTCTACCAACTGAAGCAGAATGGGAATTTGCAGCTTATGGCTTAATAGGTAATTTAAGTGAAGGTTCAGAAAATATCAATGAAAGAAGATTATATCCTTGGGATGGTCACTGGGTTAGAAATGACGAAGATCAATTTAAAGGAAGTATTCGTGCAAATTTTGTTAGAGGAAAAGGGGATTACATGGGGGTTGCTGGTCATTTAAATGATGCAGCTGACGTAACTGCTCCTGTTGAATCATATTGGCCAAACGATTATGGCTTATACCATATGGCCGGTAATGTTTCTGAATGGGTTTTAGATGTTTATCGTCCATTATCTTCTGAAGACTTTGATGAATTTAGACCATTTAGAGGAAATGTGTTCAAAACAAAATTATTAAGTAACTCAGGAAGTGTTGAATTAAAAGCTTCAAGTGTAACATTTGATGTTCACGGAATGAAGGAATACTTAAATGAGTTTGAACGTATTCGTTTTCAGCGTATTTCTGCAGCTAATCATAATCCAAACGATCCAAACATTACAAAAGGAACAGCATTGAGTGTACAATCAGCAAATCCTTCAAAAACAGGAACACCTCCAGATGCAATGTATGTTTCTCATGGTAATTTAAAAGATACTGCTGAACTTTTACTTTTAGCTAAAATCAATCTTGTATTAGATAGAGCAATAGAAGCTAAGAATAATAAATATGATGATGAAGCAACAACTATGATCCAAGAAGAAATTTTTGGTGAATTGTTTGAAAATGCTTTAAGAACAAGTCCTGTTGATGCTAAAGGTGTTGGAGGTACGGATTATGCTTTTGAAATTATATCGATGTTACGTTTAGGTTTTACAGCTTTTATTATTGACACTCCTGGTAAAATGAAATACAGAAATGTAACTGAGGAAGAAAATATCGGAAGATTAAACTACAGAAAAGATGACTATGTTGATTATTTAGATGGTGATATTGAAAGTTCAATTGTTTTTGATAATGAGAACGTTAAAACAAAAATAAATCAAGCAACTATTGATCCGAATTTAATCATGTACCAAAATAAACATGAAGAATTTGGTAAAGATGGAGCACCATTAAAACCAATAGGACCAACTTCATGGCCAACAACATTAGTTTCAGATAAATCTAGAGTTTATAAGGGTGGTTCTTGGAAAGACAGAGCATATTGGTTGGTTGCTGGTAACAGAAGATTCTTAGATGAAGATCAATCTACATGTGCACTTGGATTCAGATGTTGTATGGACAGACTAGGTAGTCCAGAAGGATACAAATTTGAAAAAAAGAAAAAGAAAAAGAAAAACGAACAATAAATAATTAAAACAAAAAAACCATCTTTTAGGTGGTTTTTTTGTTTTAATACAATTTATAAATACACTACCAAAAAATGAAGCAATTGGAAAAAATATATAATTTGTTTTACGAAACATCAGGAGTTTGCACCGACACGAGAAAAATAAAAAAAGACTGCTTATTTATCTGTTTAAAGGGAGATAACTATAATGGGAATGAATTTGCAGAAAATGCTATAAAACAAGGTGCTAAATACGTTATTATCGATCAAATAGAATACAAAGTAAATGATAACACAATATTAGTAGATAATGCACTCCTTTTTCTTCAAAACCTTGCAAATTTTCATAGAAATAAATTTAAAATTCCAGTAATAGGAATAACAGGAAGTAATGGAAAAACAAGTAGTAAAGAATTAATTAAAGCTGTATTAGCAGAAAAATTTAACGTACTAGCAACTGAAGGAAATTTAAATAATCATATAGGAGTTCCATTAACTCTATTAAAAATAGAAAAAAGTCATGAAATTGCAATCATCGAAATGGGAGCAAATAAATTCAAAGATATTGAAGAATTAAGTGAGATAGCAAGACCTAATTTTGGAATAATTACAAATATAGGCAAAGCACATTTAGAAGGATTTATAAATTTTGAAGGCGTTTTAAAAACAAAACTTGAATTATTTCAATCTATTAAAAAAAATCAAGGTAAAATAATAATTAATTATAACGATTTAAATCTGATGAATAACATTCCAGAAAATGTTGATATAATTACATATGGCGAAAATGAAAAAGCAGACATTATTGGAAAATTAATTAACCTCTCCCCTTTTATTGAGATGGAATGGAAATCTAAAAATTACAGTTCTGGTAAAATTTCAACCCAAATGATTGGAAAGTATAATTTCGACAACTTCTTAGCAGCCATTTCTTTTGGAATATGCTTTGGTGTCAGTGCAGAAAATATAAATAAAGCAATATCCGAATACACTCCAACAAACAATCGATCACAGATAAAAAAAACAGAAACAAATACAATTATATTAGATTGCTATAATGCAAATCCTTCAAGCATGCAATCTGCATTAGAAAGTTTTGCCTTTATAAATAATCCTAACAAAAGAATAATCATAGGAGATATGCTAGAATTAGGTGTAGAATCTGACCAAGAACATAAAAACATATTAAACCTAATAGAAAAATTAGAATTAGAAGGCTACACAGTTGGATCACATTTTTCAAAATCAAAAAATGAAAAATATACAAATTTTAAATCAACTGAAGAAGCAATAAAATATTTTACCGAAAACAAAATGGATAATACACTAATTTTATTAAAAGGATCAAGAGGTATTGGACTTGAAAAATTAGAAAATTTATTTTGAAAACCTGCATTCAATTAAATAAAAAAAGCGAATCAAATGATTCGCTTTTTTTATTTATAAAATTATATAATTAATCTTTTAAAATATTTCTAGAGATAACAACTTTTTGAATCTCAGAAGTACCTTCATAAATTTGAGTGATTTTAGCATCTCTCATCATTCTTTCAACATGGTATTCTTTTACAAAACCATACCCTCCATGAATCTGAACAGCCTCAACTGTTTGTTCCATTGCAACTTTAGAAGCATATAATTTAGCCATAGCACCAGATTGATCGTAATTTCTTCCACAATCTTTATCAGTAGCTGCTTTGTATACTAAAAGCTTTGCAGCTTCAATTTCAGTAGCCATATCAGCTAATTTAAAAGCAATAGCTTGGTGTTTGTATATTTCTTTACCGAAAGCTTGTCTTTGTTTAGAATAAGCAAGAGCTAACTCATAAGCACCACCAGCAATACCTAATGCTTGAGATGCAATTCCAATACGTCCTCCAGAAAGAGCTTTCATTGCGAAAGTAAATCCAAATCCATCCTCACCAATTCTATTTTCTTTCGGAACTTTTACATCATTAAATAACAAGGTATGCGTATCACTTCCACGGATACCCATTTTATCTTCTTTTGCACCAACGATAAAACCTTCAGCTCCTCTTTCTACGATAAAAGCATTTATTCCTCTGTGTCCTGCTTCAACGTTAGTCTGAGCAATTACAATATAAGTTGATGCTGAAGAACCATTTGTAATCCAGTTTTTAGTACCGTTTAACAAATAATAATCTCCCATATCAATTGCTGTTGTTCTTTGTGATGTTGCATCAGATCCAGCTTCTGGTTCAGACAAACAAAAAGCTCCTATCTTTTGTCCTGAAGCCAAAGGAACTAAGAATTTTTGTTTTTGTTCTTCATTACAAAACTTCTCTAATCCCCAACAAACTAATGAATTGTTAACTGACATACAAACTGAAGTCGAAGCATCAACTTTAGAAATTTCTTCCATCGCTAATACGTAAGACATAGTATCCATTCCACTTCCACCGTACTCAGGACTAACCATCATTCCCATAAATCCAAGCTCTCCTAATTGTTTGATCTCTTCTTTTGGGAAACGTTGTTCATTATCTCTCGCTATAACACCTGGTTTCAATACATTTTGAGCAAAATCTCTAGCTGCATCTCTAACTGCAATCTGTTCTTCAGTTAATTCAAAATTCATAACTAATTGGTTTATTTTTAAACAGTAAATAATATGATGCAAATTTACTGTATTAATCTAAATAATAATTGAAATTTTGATTAAAATTAATAGAAATTGATTAAGATATAGGAAGATTTGTAATCAATTTAACCATAAAAACGTTATGAAGCCAAAACGAAAATAAAAAACAAAGAACAATTTGAATAATACCTTAAATTTATTATTTTTATAACATGAGAAAATATGAAATAATTGGATTAATGTCAGGAACTTCTATGGATGGTTTAGACATCGCTCATGTTCGTTTTGAAAAAAACAAATCAGACGAGTGGTCCTATTTATTATTGAACTCTGAGACCTTTGAATACAGTAATGAATTAATATCTAAATTGACGAATGCAACACTAATTAATGTTCCAAGCTTTTTAAAATTAGATAAAGAACTAGGTCAAACATTTGGCGATTTAATTAATCAATTTCTTCATAAATATCAAATTGAAAAAACGAAAATAGATGCAATTGCATCACATGGTCATACTACTTTTCACCAACCTCAAAATGGATTTACAAGTCAAATTGGGTGTGGATCAACTATTTCATTTATAACTGGCATACCTGTAATAAATGATTTCAGATCAAAAGATGTAATTGCAGGAGGTCAAGGAGCACCACTTGTTCCGATAGGAGATTTATTACTTTTTAATAAAACTGCTGAATCTTTTTTAAATATAGGAGGAATTTCAAACATAAGCTTTAAAGTTAATAATCAAATGATTGCTTTTGATATTTGTCCAGGTAATTTACCAATGAATAGGCTAGTTCAATCAAGAGGAATGAATTATGATAAAAATGGTGAATTAGCTAAATCAGGTGAAATAAATTTTTTCCTATTGGACTTATTAAATAGATTAGAATATTATGAACAACATCATCCTAAATCATTAGGCACTGAATGGCTTGAAAATTCATTTTATCCATTGATTAAATTTGATAAAGACATTGAAAACAATTTAAGAACTGTCATTGAACATGTATCTTTTCAAATTGCAGCAACTCTCAATAAAAATAGTTTAAAATCAGTGTTTGTAACAGGAGGAGGAGCAAAAAATGGATTTTTAATTGAGCGTTTAAAACATTATTTCAAGGGAGAAGTTATAATACCAGAAGAGCGAATTGTTGATTTCAAGGAAGCAATCATCTTTTCATTCTTAGGAGCGTTGTATCTAAACAAAAACACAAATACATTATCTTCAGTTACAGGAGCAACTAAAAACGTTATAGGAGGAGTTTATCACATTCCAAATTAACGATCATTCTAACTCCCAAACACTTCTGTATCCATTTACTTTTTCCATGTACTCAAGAAATTGAACGTAAAAAGGATCATTTCCAATAGTAGAGCTATCTCCAATTACGAATAATTGTTCTTTAGCTCTCGTTAAAGCTACATTCATTCTTCTATAATCTGAAAGAAATCCAATTTTAGACTCATCATTTGATCGAACCAATGAAATAATAACTACCTCTTTTTCTTGTCCTTGAAAGCTATCAATCGTACTAATTAATAATTCTTTTGAAAAAGTAGATTTAGCCAAACCAACTTGACCTGAATAAGGAGAAATAAAAGCAATAGAATTCATTTCTAATTTTTCAGAATCAATTATTTTTTGAACCATATCCAATTCACCCCTATTCATTAAACTCGAACCATCTCCACCTTTTTCTTCTTCATAACCAGCTCCTGCTGTATCGAAAAAAGAAATATGAATTCCATTATCTTGAAGATGTTCAGGAGTACATAATTCACCTTTGTAAAAATAATTGCTTGAAAAATCGGCAATTGATTTTCTCATTCGATATTGAGTATTCAAAAAATGAACATTTGTTGTATTATTAAAACAGTATTCCAAAATAGATTTGTTAAATCCTAATTTAGCGGCTTCATCTGAGAAAACCAAAGGAGGTAGCTGTAAATGATCTCCAGCTAAAACCCATCGAGAAGCTAAAGGAAATAATACCCACGCTAAAGGTTCAATACATTGTCCGGCTTCATCTAATATTAAGGTATCAAATAATTGCCCTTTAGTAACAAAATCATTTAAACCAATTGGAGTTCCTAAAATAACTTTTGCTTGATCAAATAACAAATCTTCGTAATAATTTCTTAGATCTCTTATTTCCTTTCGAATATTTTTTACCTCTTTAAGTAATAAATTTCTCTGTTCACGCTCATCTCTTCCAAAATTTCTTTTGTATTGATTCGCCATTTTACGTAACTCTTCAGCCCGAATTTTTAATTTTTTAATTTCTTTTTGTTGTTTACTTTCCGACATTTTACCTTCGGTCGTGTAAGGAAAAACAGTTTCATCAACTTTCGTTGTATTTCCGACTCTTAATATATTTACATTTAAATCAATTAAACCTCTCGCAATATTATCAACAGCCGTATTGCTTGGAGCTGAAACCAAAACCTTCTCCCCTTTCTTAATTAATTGAAGGATACCTTCGAGTAAAGTTGTTGTTTTTCCAGTACCTGGAGGTCCATGAATAATTGTTAGATTTTCATTTTCAACAATCGATTTTACAGCAATTTTCTGACTTTCATTTAACTTTTCGTTTGTAAAAGAAAGTTTTGTTTCGGAAAAAGAGTGTTGATTATTCCACTTATCCTCTGAATGAATTTTCTGAAATAAGAAATTGCTCCCATTAGAATCCCCTAAACTCTTTAAAGCATTGCGCATCACTTCGTTCGTTCTATGATCTGGAGAAAGTTTGATTCCTACTCCATCATCTTCAATCCAATCGGGAAAATCTGGTGCAAATAATCGAAAGTCACCTTTTGCCCCATCCATGTGCATTAAAATTCCTTTTACAGGTTCTTCTCCCTCACAAAAGCACTCTATCGCAGCTCCATCTTTAAAATTAGAAACATCTGTTGGAAAAGGTAATTTAAATGAAATCTCTGGATAATCAGCATATCCAAAAACCTTTCGAATTACTCTTAAAGGATGTAATGCTAAACCTTCAGATTTTAAAGATTTTAAACTGTGTTGCTGGTCTAATTTGTATTTTTTTTCTTGTTCTTTTATTTCAAGATCAATGCAAATTAATAAATGCTGGATGTGTGGGTTTGTCTGTTCCATTCTGAGGTTTTGGAATGGGTGGTTGGGGATGTGGGTGTGGGTGTGGGTGTGGGTGAGGGTGAGGATTTTAAAAAAAATCAAGAGGGAGACGCGATGAATCGCGTCTGTACCTCTTTAAAAATAATGAATTATTTTGTTTGTTTTTTGTCGTCCACCTCTACGGTAGCTAATTCTTCCGCTTTATAAGCTCCTGTATCTAATTTTTCTTTCAATTTTTTGAAAGTTTCAATCGTATAATTAACATCTTCCATCGTATGAACAGCAGTTGGAATTAATCTCAACATGATCACATCTTTAGGTACAACTGGATAAATAACAATTGAACAGAAAATATTATAGTTTTCACGTAAATCAAACGTTAAATTAGTTGCTTCAGCTAAAGAACCTTTCATGAAAACAGGAGTTACAGGTGAATTAGATTCTCCTATACTAAATCCAGAATCAACTAATCCTTTTTGTAAAGCATTCGCAATTTTCCATAAATTATTTTTTAATTCAGGTTGAGTTCTTAACAACTCTAAACGTTTACGAGCACCAATAGTAATTGTAATCGGCAATGCTTTTGCAAACATTTGAGAACGCATATTATATCTGAAATATTCAACAATACTTTCTTCAGCACAAATAAATCCTCCAATTGAAGCCATTGATTTCGCAAAAGTTCCAAAAAGAACATCTATCTCTCCTTGAACACCTTGAGCTTCACCACAGCCTTGACCAGTTTCACCTAAAGTTCCGAATCCATGAGCATCATCAACGAATAAACGGAAATCGTATTTTCCAGATTTACGGAATTCAACAATTTCTTTTAATTTCCCTTGATCTCCAGCCATTCCGAAAACTCCTTCAGTAATAACTAAAATCCCTCCTCCAGTTTGTTCAACTAAACGAGAAGCATGTCCCATTTGTTTATCAAAACTTTCCATGTCATTATGTTTGAACACGAAACGTTTTCCTTTATGTAAACGCATCCCATCTAAAATACAAGCATGAGCTTCACTATCGTAAACAATAACATCATTTCTATCAACCAAACAATCAATTGCAGATACCATACCTTGGTAACCGAAATTCATCAAGATACAATCTTCTTTTTCCATGAACTCAGCAAGTTCATTTTCCAATTTTTCATGTTCACTTGTTTGACCAGTCATCATTCTAGCCCCCATTGGATATGCCAATCCATATTCAGCAGCAGCATTTTTATCAGCTTCTCTAACTTCTGGATGATTTGCCAAACCAAGGTAATTATTTAAAGACCAGATTAAACACTCTTTCCCTCTGAAAATCATTTTATTTCCTAATTCTCCTTCTAATTTCGGGAAGGTGAAATATCCATGAACACCTTTAGAATATTGACCAATTGGACCTCTGTTTTTTCTGATTTTTTCGAATATGTCTTGAGCCATATTATTTATGTTTTATTTAAAAGAATGAATTTTACATCAAATTGAATGCAAAAGTACTTAATAAAAAGTAAAAAAATAACCCTTCTTAGAAGTATTTATGAACCATTTAATGAACATTTTCAAGACTCAAAAACCAGAATAATCAAGACTTTAAGAAAAAACTCATCTTAAAAAACTCTCAATACCGAAATTGATCTACAAATTAATGTCGAGTAAATAGATTAAAGATCCAATTGCTGCACAACCTAATTCTAATTCTCTTTTATTTACACTTTCGAAAACATCACTTGGAGCATGGTGAAAATCAAAATAGCGTTGAGAATCTGGCACAAATCCAAACAACGGAATCCCAATAAAAACCTTATTTAGAGGCCCGATATCAACACCTCCATACCCTTTTTCAAAAACAGATAACTCATACGGTGAAAAGTTTTTCTCAAAAGATTGTAATAATTTTAATTGTTCATCAGTTCCATCCAATTCAAATCCCTTTGGAGAAAATCCACCTCTATCACTTTCGATGGCTGCTATTTGAATTTCCCCTTTTTCTTTTGACCAAGTAGCGTAAGTTTTACCTCCCATATTACCATTTTCTTCATTCATAAAGAAAACAACTCTTAAAGTATGTTTAGGTTTATATTTCATAACTTTCAAAATTCGAATAGCTTCCAAACAATGTATCACTCCAGCTCCATCATCATGAGCTCCTTCACCAGTATCCCAAGAATCAAGATGACCACCAAAAGTGATAATTTCATTTGACTTAACAGAACCCGTTATTTCTCCAATAACATTGTAAGAGACAGCATCAGGGAAAGATCTACAATCCATTTCAAAAACAAAAAAAGCTTTATTAATACTCAATATTTCAGAAAGATGATTTGCATCCAAAGTTGACAAAGCAGCTGCTGGAATTTTCTTAACTGAATCATTATAATGCATCGATCCAGTATGAGGATGTATATCAATCGGCAACCCTAAAGAACGAATAATAACAGCTACAGCTCCTAATTTACTCGCTTCAACAGCTCCATCACCTCTTATTGGATAACAACCACCATACGCTTTAAAAGTTGCAATTTGCTTTTCATCCATCGGTTGATTTAAAAAAACAATTTTCCCTTTCACCAATAAAGGATCGACCTTTTTCAAATCATCCAAATGTTTAAATTCAATTATTTCCGCTTCTAGTAATCCATCAGTTCCAACAGAACCACCCAAAGCTAATAGATTTACTTTTAAAATTTCTCCTTGCTTTGTTTTTATCCAACCAGATTCTTTTGTTCCTCTTTCCCAATGAGGAACTTTAATTTCCTGAAGATAGACTTTATCGAAACCATAACTTTCCATTTTTGATTTTGACCACTGAATTGCCATTTCAGCTTCAGAAGAACCAGACAAACGAGCACCAATATCTTTACATAATTCACGTAAATCTTCATGAGATTTACCTCTACTTAAAGCTTCATTATAAATCGTTCTGATAAAAACAGAGTCATTTAATTGAGAAAAAACAAGTGAAGTATTTAATAGGATAAAAAGAAATAATATTTTCATGTGTGTTTTATTTGTTTTTTAATTATCTATGATACAGCTTAGCGATGTCAACTAGTATCGCCATCTAAAATTCAACTGTATTTAACTACGATGAACGCTTCGCAGATATGATCAATTTTAGATCATGGTTTATTTCATAGTTGATAGTTCAGAATATATAATTTATAAAAATACTCTTCTTTTTACACATTAAACAATTTAATTAATGATTTTTATTTTATATTGCATAAAGTTTGGTATAATATAAATGAAAAATATACTATTTATTATCTTTTCCTTATTCATCCTTTCTACTTTTTCTCAAAAAAGTAAAGTGCATAAATTTGTCCCTTATTTTAGATCTCTCAATGTCGAAAAGCTAGCAATTCACCTAACAAAGAATATAGTTTCAGATTCAGAAAAAGTAATTGCAATTCATAGTTGGATGACTTATAACATCGATTTTGATATGAAAAAATGGCAAAACTTTAATTTTTCAGAGACAACAACAAAAAAAACATTAATCAAAAAGAAAACATTGGATTACAGTCAACTTTTTTATGAACTTTGTTCTTATTCTAATATCCAATCACTTATAATTCAGGGCTATGTAAAAGATGAATATGTTGACGTTTCTGATAAATTTTATTTAGATGAATCGTCATGGAATGCCGTTTACATTAATAATGAATGGAGATTAGTAGATGTAAAAATGGATGCAGGTAAAATTGTTTATTACAAGCGAACATTTGCTGGATATTTTATTTATGCTTTTTCACTGGGAGCAAACGATCGATTAGTTTACAAACCTTACTTCAAGCAAGCACCAACAAAGAATTATGTATTCAAAAAAGGTGAAGATTTTAAACTAGATCATTTTCCAGCCGATTCAATATGGCAACTTATAAATAATACAAAATCTATTTCAGAAATAGAAGCAGATAGCTCCTATTATTTTCACAAAACCAATATTCTTTCTTCAGAAAAACTTGACGATGCATTAACAAATCAAAGACTAGAGTTTCTTAAATTGAATGAAGAAGAAAGAATAATTAATCATGGCTTTAAATCACATCAATTCAACCCTAAAAATAATTATGGAATCGCAAATAGTTATTATTTAATGTCAATTAATAATTTTCCAGAAATAGATCCTGAAGCAAAAAACAATTCTCAACTAATTGAAAAATGTGATTCTGTTAAAGTTTGGTTATCAAAAACGAACACTTATTGTGATTCAACTACTTTTCAATTATTGAAACAAAAAAACGAATTAATTGCAAACAATAAAAAGAAAAAAGAAATTGTTTCATCTCAAAATAAACGCTTGATTGAATCAACTGATAATAGTAAGAAAAATCTAGTTTCTGGTATTAAAATCGGATTAACGAGTAAATTAATTATCAAAGCCAATGTTCAAAGAAATAAAATTCAGACTTCAAAATTGGTGAAGAGCAAAAAATACGACAAAACAAATTTTAATCGAAAAACAAATGTAAAAGATTCAATAGACGAAGCTTTAAAAATCAAATCACTTCTTGATTCAATCAACAGAATAAACACTGAGATTATTAACAGATATACCTATTTAAACAAATTAGCCGAAACGTATATTTCAAATTTAAATATTCACACTAATAGATCGATTGCAAACACCGAAACGACAAAAAACATTTGTAATTTAAGATTACTATTTATTGATGACTTGGATTTACCTATCAGACAATTAAAAGACCCATTACTTATTCAAAAATTCAAAGACGATTCATTATTAATTGAAAAGAATGATGGTCCAACAATTCTTCATTTATATTCTGAATTTCAACTACTAAAAACAAATTTCAAAGAATTAAATAAATTTTACGAAACAATTGATACCGAATATTGCAAATTTAAAAAGGCAAATAATTCGAGATCAAAAATAGATGAAAAGCATTCTGAACAAATAGAGAATTATAAAAAATCGATGTCGGAATACAACATTTTTTTAAAAAGTTTCAAAAAGAAATTTAAAGAAATAAGCAAAATTTCAAAAAACAAAATAAGTCAAATAAATAAAGAAAATCACTTGTATTTCAAAGAAAAATATATTGAATTACAAATGAATTCGACAAGAAGTGCATACATCAATCGACGATATAAAGCGAGATTGAGTGAAAATAAACTAATTAAAAAAAATGCAATTAAACTGACAAAAAAAGTGGAAAAAATTCGAATAAAGATTTCAAAATAAAATGTCAGAACAATATTACTGTATCTTAAATTAAGTTCTATCTTGAAATGAATGTTAAATACACAAATAATCTACTCAATCATCCATTAAAGACTAGTATACTTTCTTTTGAATGATTATCTTTGTATAAAAATTGATATAATGGCTTTAAAATGTGGTATTGTAGGACTTCCTAATGTTGGGAAATCAACGTTGTTTAATTGTGTTTCTAAAACAAAAGCTCAATCGGCGAATTTTCCTTTTTGTACAATCGAACCGAATTACGGAACAATTTCAGTTCCAGATCCTCGTTTGGAAGTATTAGAAGGAATCGTGAATCCAGAAAGAGTTGTTCCAACGACAATGGAAATTGTAGATATTGCAGGTTTAGTAAAAGGTGCTTCAAAAGGAGAAGGATTGGGAAATCAATTTTTAGCAAATATTAGAGAAACTGACGCAATTATACATGTACTTCGTTGTTTTGATGATGGAAATATAATTCATGTTGACGGTTCTGTTAACCCAGTAAGAGATAAAGAAATCATTGATATCGAATTGCAATTAAAAGATTTAGAATCAGTTGAAAAGAAAATAGCTTCATTGGCACGTGTTTTAAAAACAGGTGACAAAGAAATTCTTAAAGAAAATGAACTTTGTGGAAGAATCAAAAGTGTTTTAGAGCAAGGAAAATCTATTCGTTCACTTGATTTAGATGAAAAAGAAATCGAAATCGTTTCAAAACTTCAATTAATCACCACTAAACCTGTACTTTACCTTTGCAATGTCGATGAATCTTCAGTTAAAACTGGAAATGCATACGTTGAACAAGTGAGAGAAGCTGTAAAAGATGAAAATGCTGAAGTATTAATCATTGGAGCTAAAATAGAATCTGATATCACTGAATTAGATACTTATGATGAACGTCAAATGTTTTTAGATGAATTAGGTTTAGAAGAACCAGGTGTTAATCGTTTAATTCGTTCAGCATACTCTTTATTAAAACTAGAAACATATTTCACTGTTGGAGTAAAAGAAGTAAGAGCTTGGACAATCAATAAAGGAATGACAGCTCCACAAGCTGCAAGTGTAATTCATACAGATTTCGAAAAAGGATTTATTAGAGCTGAAGTAATGAAATATGAAGACTTCACTACTTTAGGATCTGAAAATGCGGTTAAAGATGCTGGAAAATTTAAAGTTGAAGGAAAAGAGTACATCGTTGAAGATGGAAATATACTGCACTTTAGATTTAACGTTTAATAAACTCGGCCTTCGGTACATTTTTATTATTTCATGAATGAAAGAATAAAAACACTCAGTCCAAGTTTATTTTAAAAAATGAATGAAAGAATAAAAACACTCAGTCCAAGTTTATTTTAAAAAATGAATGAAAGAATAAAAACACTCAGTTCAAGTTTATTTT
>CANJKA010000048.1 GCA_947474675.1 Flavobacteriales bacterium | reverse complement strand
TTTTACTTAATTTCAATACCATAAACTGTTTTAAAATGAGTGTTCACAATAGCATTGGTATTCATGTTTTTTAAATTTGTAGTAATTTCGGCTGTGATTTTATATACTTTATTTCCATCATCATTTAATCCATAATACTCAATATTATCAATTTGTACTGCTGCAGATGTGTTTCCAATAAAGTCTGATCTGTATTCAACGTTGTCTTTTCTAATTATCAATAGTGCTTTATAATCTTGTTTAATAGATTGAATATTTGCTGCTGATTGCTCAAAAGTTGTAAAATCTGGAATGTTATTCCCATGTAAACTGCCATCTACATAGAATGATTTTGTTCTTACAACTCCATTAGTAAAGTGAACTATTGCTGTTACTTCATGCCCAACATTATCAGTGATATTTCTTGAAAAATTTGTTTGAAGAGAGGTCTCTTCTTCTCCATCTATACTCCAAGTAACTCCCGCAACTTCACCACTAATTATGTCAATATAAGCATTCATGTCACCACTTGGGAATAAATCAAAACGTAAATTAAAGTTGGCTTTCGTTTCATATCCTAGTATTAATTCATTTCTTAGACTTGCTGTCGAACCATCTATAAATGTTACGTATGCTAGAATATCATA
This sequence comes from Flavobacteriales bacterium, assembly GCA_947474675.1. Classification (GTDB taxonomy): domain Bacteria; phylum Bacteroidota; class Bacteroidia; order Flavobacteriales_D; family Crocinitomicaceae; genus CAIUKX01. Next base: position 25,359 of record CANJKA010000048.1, on the reverse strand, counting down.
TTTTCCTGGTTCTGTTATGCTCGCGTTATCTATACCTAATAAAGTGTTTCCTGAAAACCATTTTATTTCATGAATTTTATATGCATTTGCAAAACTGTTCTTAGATAATGTAGCTAATGTTTGTCCAGAATGTAATGCCCAATCTAAAGAATTAATTTGTATTTGAGGTAGAGAAAATGGAGAGTCAATATTTCCATTATAAATCCCTAATTCAATTTCAATATTTTCATTACTTAAATTACCTGTAAACTCTAAAACGCCATTGATTTTTTCACTATAAGAGTCCATGTAAGCGCCATTGTCTCCTGCAATAATTGAAAAATTAGCTCCATTTAAAGACCCTTCTGCTTTAAAAATTGGAGCATTGCTTTCTGGGATATTATCAATTTCTTTTTTATGACAAGAAATGAGAATTACAGAAAAAAGAATTAAAAGCGGTATACTCGTTTTAGTTTTCATCTTTTTATAAATATTGTTTTTCGTATAAAAAACTGTGCATTTAATGGGAGACTATTTTTAGCTCCTTCAAATACATTCGTTTCTATTTGTGAAAAAAGTTGTAATTGAACATTTCCACCAATTAATAACGATGGAGTTATTTTATAGATATATCCTAATGTTGGTTTAAGGCCTAAGTTTATTAAGCCTTTGCTGTATCCGTAAAGTGTCGAAGAGATAGGTGTTTCATTATTTTCTTTGCTCTCAAATGACATTTTTGACCCAATTAAATATGTGGGTACTATTCCAAATTGGATTATATGATTTTTTTGTTTTAATCCAATCATTAATGGTGTTTCAAAAGAATAAATTTGATTATAAGCCATATTGTTTTCGTAATTCTTAATTCCAAAACCATAGACTTTTGCTCTTTCTTTAATTATTAAATTGTCAAATACTGAAAATGTAGTTGCGATTCCTGCAGAGAAAGTCCAATTTTTTGTTAAATAACTTATTCCTGTTGCTAAACCAAATCCTTTAGTAAGGTTTGATCCATTTGAATTTGAACGAATCATTGATTGCCCAATTGAAGTTGAAGCATCAAAATAAATCAACCATTTTTTCGGGCTTGATTTAAAGGTTAAGCCTGATTTGATGTCATAATTAAAAATATTAGCTGGAAATGGAGTTAGACTTAAATAGTTCACTTTATCACTTGTTATTACCTCTTTATTTTCTTCTTTTATAATTGTAGAATAAGGGATAATTTCATTTCCAATATAAGAATGATGTTCTTCTGTCTCTTTGAAATTCGTAATAACTGAAAGTATAGGTTTTTCAGTTCTCAATTTATGGTCTTGTTTTTTTGATTTTGGTTTTATTGTTGAATTTTTTGAAATTTCTTCAGCTGTTTTTGAATTCGAAATATTATCAGATTCTGGATTTTTATTTTCGTTTGAAATACTTGAATTATCATTTTTTGAGGCTAATAAATTCTTTGAAACAAGGATTTTGTTATCTTCTTTTGAAAATAAAATCGTTGCAATAATGACACATCCTGTCAATGCACTAGTTGTCCATAAAAAAGGAAAACGTCTTTTTTTCTTCTTTGGCAGCATTGCCTCCATTTCTTTCCAATATTCTTCTTTAAATTCAAATGAAGAATTAGCAGAAGCTTCCTGAAATAATTTATCGATATTTTCATCTTCCCAACTCATACCACCATTTTTTGATTTTGTTGTTCAATCAGTTCTAATTTCTCTCTTAATAATTTTCGAGCGGTTGATAAATGCCATTTTGAAGTTCCTTCTGACAGATTCATCATTTCTCCAATTTCTTTGTGTGAATATCCATCTATTACATAAAAGTTAAATACTTTTGCTGTAGAAGAAGGAAGTTCATTTACCAAGCTCATTATGTTTTCACATCCTATTGAACTTTCAGCTTCATTTGTTGTGCACTCTGAGTGATAATCTAATTCTTTTTCAGTTTCTTTTGTAGCAATATGTGACAAATGATTCTTTTGTTTTCTGTATTCATCAATAAGTGTATTTGTCATTACTCTTTTTGACCAGGCATTAAAATTTAATTCTTGATCTACAATTCCTTCAATTCCACCCAAGATTTTCATAAAACCTAAATTAAGTGATGATCGTGCGTCTTCGTTGTGTGAATGGTATCTGTAACATATAGGCATAAGTAGTTTAAAACAATATTCATACAATTGTTTTATAGCTTTACGATCATCCTGTAAACAGGCCTTAAGTATTTCTGGCGTGATGTGCATGAAGCGTTCTACATTTCCTATTTTTACTATTTTATGCAAGTTACACAAAGTTTTTAAAATAATAAATAAATTGAATTTTGAATCTATTCTTATTCTTTCCTTCAATTTCAAACGAACTGATTTAATATTTGGTTGGTAATAATTTAATTATTTTTATCTTCATCCAAAAAAATGATGCGTTTACATATACTGAGACATGCTAAAACTGATCCTTTTTCAATTTCTGGAAAAGATTTTGATAGAGAATTATTAAAAAAAGGGTTGTTACAAGCTAGAAGGATGGGTGATTTTTTTATGACCAAAGAGATTAGTCCATTGCATATATATTCTTCTTCTGCTGTTCGAGCAAGACAAACAATCGAAATTATAAAAAAAGAGAATCCTTTCGAAACTGAAATTATTTTTTTAGATGAGTTTTATTTATGTGAGAAAGATGTTCTTCTAAAGTTTTTATGGGAGCAAAATCATGCGGATGATATTCTAATAATTGGACATAATAATGGATTGTCAGATTTTGCTGGTTATTTAGTTGATGATTTTATTGATTTGAAAACATGTGAATTCTTAAGTTTAGAGTTTGATTGTGAAAATTGGCAAGAAACTTCAAAAGGAACAGCTACAATTCGGGAACATTTTCATCCAAATTTATAATTGGTTTTACTTCTGGAATATAATGATAAACAATTGTTAATCCTTGTTTTTCTCTTTCTAATTGGACTTCTCTTTCATATTCTAATCGAATTCTTTCGTTCAATATTCCTTCTAAATCAATTGGCTCAATTCCTAATTCTTTTTCTATTTCATATCGATATTTAGGACTAACCGGACCTTCTAGTTTGTAGATATATGCCAAAACAATTCCTATTATCATACCCATTAAATGTCCTTCCCAAGATATTTTTTCTTCCATAGGTAATATTCCCCAAATCATTCCTCCATACATAAATGCTACAAATAAAGAAATAGCTTGCAATGGTAAATATTTTCGTATTACTCCACTTGTAAATAAAAAACTAGCTAAAGCATAAATAATCCCACTAATCCCTATGTGATAAGAACCTTTGTTTTGGGCGTATATCCAAACGAATAGACCTGTTAAAACCCAACTTAGGACAAATACTTTTAATGCAATTTCTCTATAAAAGAAGATGAGAGCTCCTAATAAAAACGCAATTGGCACCGAGTTATTTAATAGATGAGCGATTTCATTTTTGGAATGAATTAATGGCATAAAAAATATTCCTTTTAATCCTTCTATAGTTCTAGGTAAAACACCTAATTTATATAAATCAAGATTGAATAAATGATCTCCCCAAAATATAATCCATAAAATAATTAACAGCAATCCAGGATACACAATAGTCTCTATTGTTGAACCAAAAGGATGTGTTGTGTTTTTTTTCATACTGCTCACTTCTCAAAAGTTATGCCCTGCGTAAATCGCTGACAACTTGTCATATTTTGAAATCTTTCTTGTCTTTTTTCTTTAGTTGAATGATTGCTTGATTGCTGTTTTTTTCAATATCAATATTTTTTATTTTGTATTTCATTTTATTCATTCTACCTTTGTACCTCGTTCATTCAAATAAACTTATGAAGAAAGGTGGAGGGAATAGGCCCTTTGAAACCTTGGCAACCTCCGTTTTCGGAATAGGTGCCAAATCCAATCCATTTAATGGAAAAGATAAGTTGATTAGTTTTTCACTAACTTTCATTCATATTTTCGTTTATTTTTTTGTACTTGTTCACTTTTTGAACATTATTAAAATATTATTGAAATGGAAAAAATACAGGAAATTCTAAAAAAGAGAATTTTAATTCTAGATGGGGCAATGGGAACAATGATCCAACGTCATACATTAGAAGAAGAAGATTTTCGCAAAGGTTGGTTTGATGATCATTCGCATCCTTTAAAAGGGAACAATGATTTATTATCGCTTACTCGTCCTGAAATTATTGAAGATATTCATCGTCAATATTTTGAAGCTGGTGCTGATATCGCTGAAACGAACACTTTTTCTGGGACTTGGATCGCTCAAGCGGATTATGCATTAGAGAAATATGTTTACGATATTAACTTTCATAGTGCGAAAATAGCAAAGAAAGTTGCGGATGAATTTACTGCTAAAAACCCTTCAAAACCTCGTTTTGTTGCTGGTTCAATTGGTCCAACAAACAGAACAGCTTCAATTTCACCAGATGTAAATGACCCGGGATTTAGAGGTATAAGTTTCGATCAATTGGTTGACGCTTATACTGAACAAACAAATGCTTTAATGGATGGGGGAGTAGATATTCTTTTAGTTGAAACTGTTTTTGATACATTAAATGCTAAAGCTGCATTGTTTGCTATTGATCAAGTTTTTGAAAAAAGAGGAGTTGAAATTCCAATAATGGTTTCTGGTACAATTACTGATCAAAGCGGAAGAACTTTAACAGGACAAACAACAGAAGCTTTTTTAATTTCAATTTCACACATGCCCTTATTAAGCGTTGGATTAAATTGTGCTTTAGGCGCTTCAATGATGAGGCCTTATTTACAAATATTAAATCAAGCTTGTACTTTTAATGTGAGTGCTCATCCAAATGCGGGGTTACCTAATGCTTTCGGGAAATACGATGAAACGCCAGAATTAATGGCTGACCAAATCAAAGAGTTTTTAGATGAAGGTCTTGTAAATATCATCGGTGGATGTTGTGGTACAACGCCTGAACATATTGGAGCAATCGCTAGGTTGGCGGCAACCTATGAGCCAAGAAAACAATTGTAAGGACAGAATATTTTCTGTCCCAACGTTCTGTCACAACTATCATAGCATTGCAGTAAACTACGAACCAATAAAAGTGTAAGGACAAAATGTATTTTGTCCCAATGGACCTAGTCCAAAATATAAAATAAAAAAATGTCAGCATACAAAGGAACATTAAAACTATCAGGTCTTGAACCATTAATCGTAACGCCAGAAACTAATTTTATCAATGTTGGTGAAAGAACAAATGTTACAGGATCAAGAGCTTTTTTAAGAATGATCAAAGAAGGAGATTTCGAAGCAGCGATTGCTGTTGCAAGAGATCAAGTGGAAGGAGGAGCTCAGATTATCGACATCAATATGGATGAAGGTATGATCGATGGGAAAGAAGCTATGGTTCGTTTTTTAAATTTAATTGCTGCTGAACCTGATATTTCTCGTGTTCCGGTTATGATTGATAGTTCTAAATGGGAAATCATTGAAGCTGGATTAAAATGTATTCAAGGTAAGGGGGTTGTAAATTCAATTTCTTTGAAAGAAGGGGAGGAGAATTTTATTCGCCAAGCAAAAACTGTCAAAAGATACGGAGCTGCTGTAATTGTAATGGCGTTTGATGAAGATGGTCAAGCTGATAGCTATGAAAGAAGAATTGAAATTTGCAAACGTGCTTATGATATTTTAGTAAACGTTGTCAAGTTTCCGAAAGATGATATTATTTTCGATCCAAATATATTTCCGGTAGCTACTGGAATGGAAGAGCATAATAACAATGCATTAGATTTTTTCAGAGCAACTAAATGGATTAGAGAAAATCTTCCTGGTGCACATATCAGCGGAGGTGTTTCTAACGTATCTTTTTCTTTTAGAGGAAATGATAAAGTTCGTGAAGCAATGCATTCTGCTTTTTTATACCATGCTATTCAAAATGGAATGGATATGGGTATTGTAAATCCTAGTATGTTAGAGGTTTATGATAATGTTGACAAAGAGTTAATGGAATATGTTGAAGACGTTTTATTTAACAAACGTTCAGATGCGACTGAAAGATTATTAGAATATGCTGATACTGTTACGGGTGAAGGTAAAAAACGTGAAATTGATTTATCATGGAGAAATGTTCCTGTAAATGAACGTTTGTCTTATTCTTTGGTAAAAGGATTAGTAGAGTTTATTGACGAAGATGTGGAAGAATGTCGTCAACAATATGCTCGACCTATTGAAGTTATTGAAGGCCCTTTAATGGATGGAATGAATGTGGTTGGTGACTTATTTGGAAGTGGTAAAATGTTTCTTCCTCAGGTTGTAAAATCAGCACGTGTAATGAAAAAGGCGGTCGCATATTTACTGCCATTTATTGAAGCTGAAAAAAATGGAGTTCAATCTTTTTCTGGTAAAATATTAATGGCTACAGTAAAAGGAGATGTTCATGATATAGGGAAAAATATTGTCGGAGTTGTATTGGCATGTAATAATTATGAAATTATTGACATGGGAGTAATGGTTCCAGCAGATAAAATTATTCAAAAAGCAATCGAAGAAAATGTGGATATCATTGGGTTAAGTGGGTTAATTACACCTTCTTTAGATGAAATGGTAACCGTTGCCAAAGAAATGGAGAGAGCAGGTTTGAAAATCCCATTAATGATTGGTGGTGCAACAACTTCTAAAGTTCATACGGCTGTAAAAATTGATCAGAATTTCACGAAAGATCAAGCGATTCACGTATTAGATGCTTCAAGAGCTGTAACGGTTGTTGAGAGTCTTTTAGGAGTTAGAAAAACGGATTATGTATTGAATGTTAAAGCGGAATATGAAAAATTACGTGAGCATTATGAAAAACATAAAAACGCAAAAAAATTACATACAATAGCGAAAGCAAGAGATAATAAATTTCAAATTGAATGGAATCAGAATGATATTTCTACTCCAACCAAATTAGGAGTTCAAAACTTTGTTTCTTATTCTTTAGGTGAATTAGTTGATTATATTGATTGGACACCTTTCTTCCAAACGTGGGAATTGCATGGTAAATTCCCAAACATATTAACAGATGAAGTTGTAGGTAAAGAAGCTTCTTCTTTGTATGCGGATGCTCAAAAAATGTTGAAAAGAATTGTAGATGAAAACTGGTTAACAGCAAATGCGGTTATCGGAATTTTCCCAGCGAATTCAATTGGGGATGATATTGAGATTTACAGCGATGAAACTAGATCTACAGTAATTCATATTCAACATTCATTGCGCCAACAAACTCAAAAAGTAGCTGGTCAACCAAATATTGCTTTAGCCGATTTTATTGCTCCAAAAGAAAGTGGTTTAAAAGATTACGTTGGAGGATTTGTTGTAACAACAGGAATTGGAATGGATGAACACATCGATCGTTTTGAAAATGACCACGATGATTACAATTCAATTTTATTGAAAGCATTGGCAGATCGTTTAGCAGAAGCTTTTGCTGAAAGAATGCACGAACGTGTTCGAAAAGAACTTTGGGGATATGCGAAAGAAGAAAGTTTAGAAAATTCTGAATTGATTAAAGAAACATACCAAGGTATTCGTCCAGCACCAGGTTATCCAGCATGCCCAGATCACACAGAGAAAACAGGTCTTTTTGAATTGTTAGGAGCAACGGAAATTACAGGAGTATCTTTAACAGATAGTTTAGCTATGTTACCAGCTTCTTCAGTAAGTGGTTGGTATTTTGCACACCCAAATGCTAAATATTTCGGATTAGGAAAGATAAGTTTAGATCAAGTGGAAGATATTGCTAAAAGGAAAGGAAAGCCGACCGAAGAAATGGAGAGATGGTTGTCTAGTGTGTTATTTTAATTCTAGCGTTATTGTTTTAGATGTAGATGAATGATATGGTGAATTATAATAGGTTGGTCCACTTTGATTTTTTGATTCATAGTTTAAAATTGTTTGTTTATTTGTTAATCTATCAATTAAAAAAACAATTTTTTTTTTGAAATATTCCGGAAAAACAGGATTAATTATTCCATTTGAATTTGTTGAACTGTACTCTGTTAATGTGATTAAAATGGCCTCTTTATTTTTTAAGCTTTCGTATAAACTATATTTTTCATAATCCTCTTTTGGTAAAAATGCCCATTTACCACTGTAATTAATAGTACTATTGTCGATTGATAAGTGATTGAAATAAAAAGCATTATTTTTTTCAAAGGAATAAGATTCAGTATAATTTTGTGGAGTTGTTTCGCCGGTTTGATCATATTCTTGTCCGTACATTTCTCCTTGTGAATTTTGAAGAAGTGTTAAACCTTTATAATGAAAAGTACCCGTTTTAATAGTTCCATCGAAAATGTAATTTTTCTCCATTATATACCAAGGAGCTCCATATCCTTGAGGCTTATAGCTGTCATAATCGCGTTCTATTTCTTGAGTTACTTTCCATTCCCCGCATAATCTTGCTTTTCGACTTCTTAATGAAAGGAATGGATCATGTTCTCCTTTTCTACAACTATATAAGTTGATAATTGAGATGGATATAATTAAGGTAAATAGATGTTTTTTCATTTTATTTTTATTTTAGTTTTCTTAAAATATAACGATTAGCTATTTAAAATGGTTGGAATTTATTTTCTTTTTTCAAAAAGTCTAATGTCTAATATCTAAAAATCTAATATCTTTACTAAATGATTATCGAAATATTCACAGATGGAGCAGCAAAAGGAAACCCAGGAAGAGGAGGGTACGGTGCTTTGTTGCGTTTCAATGGAGTTGTAAAAGAATTGTCAGAAGGTTTTAGAATGACTACTAATAATAGAATGGAATTGCTTGCTGTTATAGTTGCGTTAGAATCATTAAAAACAAATCAATACCCAGTGCACATTTATTCAGATTCAAAATATGTAATAGACAGTATTGCAAAGAAATGGGTGTTCAATTGGCAGAAAACAGGTTTCAAAGGAAAGAAAAATCAAGATTTGTGGTTGCGTTATTTAGCGGTCCACCCAAAATTCAATTTGGTTTTACATTGGGTAAAAGGCCATGCAGGTCATATAGAAAATGAAAGATGCGACGTTTTAGCTGTAAACGCAGCCAATGGAAACAATCTTCAAATCGACGAAGTTTTCGAAAAATCAAAAGACGATTCAAGTTTATTTTAAAAACCTTTATTAAATAGCTTGTTATTTATCGCATTATAAACTAATAGATAATACTAAGTAGATATTAAATTTAGAATCATCCCTAGGCATCAAAAAAGTGAATTTAAATAGAGAAATAAATGAGATTCATACTATCTCTAGTGATCAGAATGAGTGAAATTTATGAGAGAATCGAAATCAAAATTCTAACTATACCTAGTGACCAGACTGATTGAAATTTAAAAAGAAAAGTGAAATGAGATTCTAACTATACCTAGTGACCAGAATGAGTGAAATTTAAAAAGAATAGTGAAATGAAATTCTAACTATAAATGGAGACCCGACTGAGTGAAATTTATGAGAGAATCGAAATAAATTTTGTACCGAAGTCAGGTCGTTTCTTCCGAATTCTTAGAAAAAGCCAAACAAGCCTTCATAAACGTATAAATCAAAGGATGAGCAATTTCTCTGGTAGATGAAATTTGTGGACAACAACCACAAGCAAGAAAAAAAGCATGGCTTTTTAAGCTAATTACCTCAGGTTCTTCAAATTGATTAAAAGCTTCAATATCAATAAATTTATTTTCTAACTGACTAATTAATTGAGGATACATTGAGTATCTAGAAGAAGTTAATTCTATGTTGTTGTGATTTTGATAAATTTGGAGTAATTCTTTAGAATGGGGAACAACTGTTAATCTTTCAAATTGTTGACCATCAACTAAATTGTCAGAAATTAATTTTTCACCATTTGGATTTAATTGATTTCTATTGATTAAAACTTCTATTAGCGTTCTAAAACTTTCTCCAGTCAAAAATACGGGAATATCTAATTGAAGGATTGTATCAAGAATTCCATTCAGAAAAAAAGCATTTTTAAACGGTCCAGGAGCAATCCAAATACCATCATATTGATCAAATAATTGAATTTTATTTTGAGCAGCCTCGTTTATTTTTATCCAATAATAGCTTAGTTCTACGTCAAGAAAACGTGCAGAATGATCTAATGCTAGATTGGTAGCTTGGTGTGAATTGTATGTAAAGTTATAATCACCAATAATCGCTATTTTTAAACTCAAGCTCATAAATTATGTATTCGTATACTTACTTATAAAAGTTGAATTTACTAATTATTTTTTAAACCAACCTTTAAAAAGACCACTTTGTATTTTTAATGAGTCTTTATTTGCTGGAGCAGGAGTTCCTGAGGCCCAATAAACATAACAATTAAAGTTGCAGACGAATTTCGAATAATCCCCAGTTGCGTCAGATTCTTGTGATATATTTGAAAATGTTTTATCTTGAAAATTTGTTGTTGTAGTAGCGGTTGAGGTTGTTCCTGATGCTTTTGAAGTATATACTGCACCAGCTGCTGTAGTGTACTGTATTTCAAAACCGTTAACAGCTCCATTTGTATAAGGAGGAATTATATTAGAATTGAAAAAAGTATTAAATTCAGTTAATGACGGAGTAGCTGCTCCATTCCAAGATAGTGTTCCAAGACCTATTCGAATCGAAGCGGAGGTTGTAGGAGCTGATGTTGAAGAAATTGAACTATAATATATTGCCGTAGTTTGCAATAAAACACTATTGTTCGTTAGGCAAGTATAACCACCTACACCTTCGTTGAATTCTGTTAAAGTTGATGAACCGTCGATGTACCCTTTAAATTGTGATTTTAATGTTACTGATGGTGTTGGAGCTGGAATAATCTCATGCTTTATGCAAGAAAATAAACCCGAAATAGCGACTGCTATCAAAATAATAGTGTTGGTTTTCATAGTTTTACGTATTGTAGAAAGTTTATTTCTAATTTAAAATACTTTACTAAAATACGACTTTTATCTCATGTGGTTGCTTTTATGAGAATATTTTTTCATTTTTTTATTTTAAGCTCTGATTTGTTTTATAGAATGATCAAATGAAATTAAATCTAATATGATTGAATCATGAATTTTTTTATCTACATCCAAAGTATATAATAAATTACCATTGTACATCTTTTCGCTCTCAAACAAAGCTGAAACATCTGAGTCATTATTTAGTTTTTGTTGCATTTTATTGATTAAATAATTTAAATCTGAAAATCCAACAATTAATTGTGTTTCGTAAGATAATTTTCCTTGTTGTATGTTTGCATTAACGAAGACATCCGTATCACCAGTTTCAAATACAATTTTGCTAATTTCCATTTTGTCGAATATTGTTTTCATAATACTATGTTTTAAATTTATGATACAAAGATCTATTACATGAACGTAATCTATTTACGGTTTAATAAAATGTTTAAAAAATATTCTTTTTGGATAAGAAAGAGTTCGTTTAGGTCAATATTTTATGTAATTTCAGCCTTTAAAAATTATAAAATTTAAACAACATGAAATACGAGCGAATTGATAGCCAATTATACATTAAAAGCCGAGCGAAATTCACATCTTTGCTCAAACCTAACTCACTTGCAGTATTTAATTCGAATGATGTTTTTCCAATTAGTGCTGATAGTTCAATGCCTTTTCAACAACACAGAGATATTTTATATTTATCAGGAGTAGATCAAGAAGAAAGTGTTTTGGTGATTTTCCCATCTTGTTCAAATGAAAAGCACCGTGAAGTTCTATTTTTAAAAGAAACGAATGATCATATTGCAGTTTGGGAAGGAGCTAAATTAACAAAAGAAGATGCATTTGCCGTTTCTGGTATTAAAACTGTTTATTGGTTGGATCAATTTCCTGTTATTTTTAAACAAATGATGGCCGAAGCTGAATCTATATATTTAAATACAAATGAGCATTTGAGAGCTAATACGGAAGTTCAAACAAGAGAAGATCGATTTATTTTAAAAGTAAAATCGGATTATCCTGCTCATATTGTTAGAAAAAGTGCTCCTATAATGCATACAATTCGTGCTATTAAAGATCAAATAGAAATTGATTTAATGCAAAAAGCGTGTAAAATTACTGAAGCTGGATTTAGAAGATTACTTTATTATACAAAACCTGGAGTTTGGGAATATGAATTAGAAGCTGAATTAATGCATGAGTTTTTAATGAATAAATCTAAAGGATTTGCTTATACTCCAATTATTGCATCTGGTAAAAATGCTTGTGTTTTACATTATATAGAAAATAATCAAGAATGTAAAAGTGGTGAAGTAATTCTTTTAGATGTAGCTGCTGAATATGCTAATTATTCTTCTGATTTAACTAGATGTATTCCGGTAAATGGTAGATTTACTGATCGTCAAAAAGCGGTTTATAATTCGGTTTTACATGTGAAGAAAGAAGCCGAAAAATTACTTGTACCGGGTACTTTTTTAACTGAATATCACAAGGAAGTTGGATTAATTATGGAATCTCAACTTTTACATTTAGGCTTAATCGATAAAACTGATATCAAAAATCAAAATCCTGAATGGCCTGCTTTTAAAAAATATTTTATGCACGGAACTTCTCATTATATTGGTTTGGATACGCATGATGTTGGTCATTGGAACGTTCCGATTGAAGCAGGAATGGTTTTTACTTGTGAGCCAGGTATTTATATTCCTGAAGAAAATTTAGGGATTCGTTTGGAGGATGATTTAGTAGTTATGAATTCGGGATCTCCTTTTAATTTAATGAAAGATATTCCTCTAGAATTGGATGAAATTGAATCATTGATGAATTAATTTCATGACAAATAATTTATTGAAATTCAGGGTGTTCGGTCAAGGACACCCTGTTCTTTTTTTACATGGATTTTTAGAGTCGAAATCTATGTGGTTAAATTTAGATTTAGAATCTTTTAATTTTAAATCTATTATTATTGATCTTCCGGGTCATGGTGATTCTTCGATTGAGGATGATAAAGATCCGTCTATAGAATATATGGTCGTTCAGGTTTTGGAAATCGTAAAGTCGTTAAAAATTGAAAAGTTTTCAATTGTTGGTCATTCCATGGGGGGGTATGTTGCTCTAGGAATTAAAGAAAGATTACTAAAGTGTTCTCAAAAAGAGTTGAATTGTTTTAAGGTAATTCTTCTTAATTCTAATTTTTGGGATGATTCTGAATTGAAAAAAAGAGAAAGATTAAGGATTGTTGATATAGTAATTAAAAATAAAGGTTTATTTATTCGAGAAGCTATTCCGAATTTGTTTAGTAATAAGAATAATTTTAAAAACGACATTAATCAACTTATTAAAAGTGCATTAAATATGGATAAGTTTGCGATCGTCTACGCTTCTTTAGCAATGAGAAATAGGGTGAATCAAACTGAAATGCTAGCTTCAAATGAAAGCGATTTTTTAATTGTTCAAGGTCAATTAGATTCAATTATCCCTCTCGACATTATGTTAAAAAATGTGAACGATTTAGGTTGTAAAATTGAAATTATTCCTAATGTGGGGCATATGGCTCATTTAGAATCAACGTCTAAAGTTGAAAATATTCTCGCCAATTTTTTAATCGATTTAGGATAACATTGAATTAGTTACCATTGTCATTAAAAATCCAAGATAAATCTAGTGTTTGTAGTTTTGTATTCATAATATATTGTTATTAAGTGAATTAATAATGCAAATCTATTATAGTTTTTCTTTTAATTTATCAGAAACATTTTAACTGTAAGATAAATTGATTTAAACGTCGATTTTTTATTTTAAAGTGATTCTCTAATTATTTTATCTGTTCGAAATATTCGAGTAGAATGATTTTTATATATGTATATTTCGACTATCTTGCACTTTTAAACCAAATTTAAGCAAGAATAACTAAAATCAAATAAATATGAAACTTAGAGCTATTATCGTAGACGACGAAGAATTCGCTAGAAAAAACTTAATTCTTTTATTGGAGGAATTTTGTCCCGAAATTGAAGTGATTGGAGAGGCTTCAAGAAAAGAACAAGCGAAAGCTATTATTGAGTCTTCTAAGCCTGATGTTGTTTTTCTTGATATTCGTATGCCTTCTGGTTCTGAAGGGTTTGAACTATTAGAGGAAATCGAAGAAAAAGATTTCTTAGTTGTTTTTGTTACTGCTTTTAAAGATTTTGCTATCAAAGCTTTTAATGCAAATGCTGCATATTATCTTTTAAAACCAATTGATATTGATGAATTAATTTTATCTGTAGCTAAACTAGTTGAAACAAAAAAGGTTTTCAATGAGAATCCTCAAAATTTTCCAACTTATTTCAATTCATTAAGAAATCTTTCCGATTCAATTATCAGAAATAAACCGAACAATAGAATTGCTATTAGCCACACGAAAGGATTGAAAATCATTGAAGATGATACAATTGTAAATTTGGAAGCAAGTGGAAATTGTACTACAATTTATTTTGAAGATGGTACTCGTTATTTAGATACTAGAACTTTGAAAGTTTACGAGAATATTCTTGACCCTTCTAAGTTTTGTAGGATTCATAAATCTCATATTATTAATTTAAATAGATTGACTGGTTATCTTCATGAAGATGGACATTATGCTGTTTTAAAAGGAGGACAACAAATTCCTGTTGCTCGAAATAGAGTGACTGATTTTGTTAAAATGTTAAAAGATGCTTATTGAATGAGATTTGTTTTAACTTTTTTATTTTTTACAGGTTTATATTTTCACGGTATATGCCAAAAATATTCGTTTGTTAATTATAGTACAAATGAAGGGCTTCCTCAATCACAGGTGACGGCTATTACTCAAGATTCTGATGATTATTTGTGGATTGGTACTTTAGGTGGTTTGACAAAATTTAACGGTAAAGATTTCGTAACATATTCTTCAGAATCAGGGCTTTTTAATAATTCAATTAGTTTTTTAACTATTATTGATGGCGAATTATGGATCGGTCACAAAGGAGGCATATCTTGTCTTACAAAATCTAAGTTTATTACTTGGGCTTTGCCTATTGATGATGTAGATATTTATGTACGTTGTATAGTGAAATTTCAGAACAAAATAGTTGTTGCAACACAAGGAGACGGCATATTTACTCTTGAAAAAAATAAGTTAAAGAAATCAGCAATAAATAATGACGACAATAAAAATGTTAGAGATTTATTAGTTTATAATAATAGTTTATTTTTAGCAACTAAATATGGTGCTTTTATTACAAATGACCTTAAAAGCTCAAGTGCAATCAGTGAACTTTATGATCACAATATACAAGCAGTAGAAATTCGTGGTAATAAAGTACTTATTTCAACGTCTGATCAAGGATTATACTCCTATGATATTTACAAAAAAAAAGTAGAGCAAATTCATTTAAAAAATAAATTGTTAGAACTGAAAAAGGTTTTCGTTGATTCTAAGAATTCTTGTTGGATCACTACGGATTCAGGTGTTCTATTTTTAGATAAGGATAATCATGAAAAATTAATTGATGAAAGCAAAGGATTGCCAGTTGGTGTAATTAGTTCGGTTTTTGAGGATGATATTGGTAATATGTGGTTTGGATCTTCTAGTAAAGGCTTATTACGTTTTCCTGGTGAGAAATTTGTTTATTACAATCAATCAAATGGCCTGTCGTCTGACGCTGTAATGTCTGTGAATCAAGACAAATATGGAGCATTGTGGTTTGGCACCTTTGATAAAGGATTAGTTAGTTTAACACAAAAAAAAGAGTTTAAATATATTAACCTTCCCAATGACAGAGTATGGGCTTCGGTAATGAATGTTAATGGATTTAATTGGTTTGCAACTGACGAGGGTTTAATACAAGTTTCTTTAAATGGCAGCATTAAAGCATTTAATGATCAAAATATAATGCCTGGTGTTGATGTGACAGCTCTATATAAAGTAGGAGCTAACCTTATGTATATTGGCGGTTCTGAAGGTGTGTCTGTATATAGGAACGGTAAGTTTTATCTTTTAAATGGCTCAAGAAAAGCGGATATAGGTAGGGTTAGAAGTTTATTATTGTACAATAAGCAATTATTTTGTGGTACAAGTAAAGGTCTATATATCTATAATAATCGTAAATTTATCAAAGTCCTAAAAATTAAAAAGGCCGTATATTCTATTTTAAAAGATGGTCGAGGTAATTTATGGATAGGGACAAATGAAGGTCTGTTTATTTATAAAAATGGGACTGTAAAACAGTTAGTTTTTTCAAGTAGCCAAACATCTAATATTATCAATTTCCTTAATTATAAAAAAGGTAAAATATTTGTTGGTACTAATAATGGATTGTATGTTTTAAGCAATTTTCATAATAAAAAATTGTACTCAATCTCTCATTTTGGTGTGGATGATGGTATCGTTGATATTGAGACAAATATAAATTCAAGCTTTTTTGATAAGAACAACAGTTTTTGGTTCGGAACCTCAACTGGATTAGTTAAGTTTGATGGGTGGGAAGAGGATTTTCATCCAGTTACACCTAAAATTAATTTAAAGTTGATATTATTGAATTATGAGACTTTTGATTATTTAAAATACAGTGAAAAATTGAATAAAAATGGCTTACCAATTAGAATGTCTCTTCCTTATTTCAAGAATAATATTACATTTGAAATTGATGGTATTTCTTTATCAAATTATGCTGAACTAGATTATCAGTTTTGGCTTGAAGGATATGATGAAAAATGGTCTCCCAAAAATAAAAATAAGCTTATATCTTTCACTGGACTTAGAGCAGGAGAATATGTTTTTCATGCCCGAACGATTAATGAAAATAAAATTGCTTCAAACGAAATTTATATTTCTTTTGAAGTAAAACAGCCATTTTATAAATCATGGTGGTTTATTTTATTGCTAATCTTAATTTTACTTTTTATTTCATATCAACTTTTTAAATTTAAATTGAAAAGAGAAACGGAGAAAAGTCAAAATGAAATGATTGAATATAAATCAAAATTAATGTCTCTCGAACAAAAATCATTGAATGCCAGTATGAATAGACATTTCATTTTTAATTCATTAAATTCAATTCAGTACTTTATTAATTCTCAAGATCGTTTATCTGCAAATAGGTATCTTACAAATTTCGCTAAATTAATTCGTAAAAATCTTGATTCAACAAATGAAGAAGGGAATATGATCACCCTAAAACAGGAGTTAGAAGGCTTAGAATTGTATTTATCATTGGAGTCAATGCGTTTTAAAGATCGATTTCATTATAAGATTGACTGTGTTGAAGTTGATACAGAGTCAGTTATTCTTCCTGCAATGTTGCTTCAGCCATTTATCGAAAACAGCATAATTCACGGAATTTTACCGATTGAAGATAAAAAAGGTTTCATTTCAATTTTAGTTACAAAAGATGAAAATATTTTGACAATTCAAATTGATGATAATGGTATTGGTATCAAAAATAGTTTAAAACTAAAAGAAAATTCAATCGGCGATCATAGGTCTCAAGGAATGGAGATTACTGCTAAGAGAATTGATTTAATTAAAAAGATTTCAAACAAGGGATTTGATATAATTGGACCCATTCAAATCAATGAAACTGACATTTCAATCAATGGAACGAGAGTTTTGTTGAAAATTCCTTTTGAAAATTTGGAAGATTAGTTTTAATTAACTACATTTGTTAAAGTTAATAGTATTAAATATGAAAAAGTTCACATATATTTTGATGTTTTTATTAGGGTTTTTTGTTTTTTCTTGTGAAAAACAAGTGATTGTACCTAATGATAATTCACATTCTCCTACAATGAGATCTTGTAGAGGAGGTGGCCAAATTTTAAATGGTGATGATTCGAATGGTGGATCTGTAAATAATAGTATTACTGATCCAGATGATAAAGATAAAGTTGTTAATGGTGTTATTATTACTGATCCAGACGATAAAGATAAAGATAAAGGTGGTAAAAAAAATCACTAAAGCATTAATGTTATTTATAATCCCGTTTTTGACGGGATTTTTTTTTGTTTAAAATTTGAGAATGAATTAGCACAAAAAATAGTTTTTCAAATGTTTTAGATTATAACTTTTGAATATATTTCGTAAATATTTCAAATCACCTTCTTATCTTCGTGAAAATTATATCTAATGGAATTATTGGTTACTTACAATTGTGGAGTTTGTGAAATTAAATTTAACAGACCTGAAGTTTTTAATTCATTTAATAAGTCTATGGCATTAGCTCTTCAAAAGGCTTTAGACGAATGTGAAAAAAATGATGAAGTTCGTGCTATCGTCATCACTGGTGAAGGAAAAGCATTTTGTGCCGGACAAGATTTGGCAGAAGCAACTGAACCAAATGGTCCTGAATTAAAAGCCATTGTTAGAGATCATTACAATCCTATAATAGAACGTATCAGAAATATTGAAAAACCTATTATTGCTGCTGTAAACGGTGTTGCTGCAGGGGCAGGTGCAAATATAGCGTTGGCTTGTGATATTACGATAGCTAAAAAAAGTGCGAGCTTCATTCAAGCTTTTTCTAAGATTGGATTAATTCCCGATTCAGGAGGTACTTTCTTTTTACCAAGAATTATTGGTTCGCAAAAAGCATTAGCTTTAATGATGACCGGTGATAAGGTGTCGGCAGAAGAAGCAGACAAAATGAACATGATTTATAAAGCGGTGGATGATGAATTGTTCGAAAATGAAGTTTCATCTTTCGCTCAAAAGTTATCAAAAATGCCTACAAAAGGATTAGGGTTAACTAAAAAAGCTGTAAACCAAAGTTTTTCGAATACACTGACCGAACAATTGAATGTTGAAGAAATTCTACAAACAGAAGCTGGAAAAACATACGATTTTAATGAAGGGGTTTCTGCTTTTATAGAAAAAAGAAAACCTGAATTTAAAGGGAAATAAAACTAATAATTATTACATAGTATAAATATATGAATATTTCAAAAGTTGGAGTTTTGGGTGCTGGAACAATGGGGGCTGGTATTGCTCAAGTTGCTGCACAAGCTGGTCATAGAGTTGTTTTAGTAGATGTAAATAAAGATGCTTTAGAGAAGGCTCAAAACAATTTTCAAACAATCTTTTCAAGGTTAGTTGAAAAAGGTAAAATGACTAATGAGCAAATGATCGAAACGAGTAATAAAATTAGTTACAGTTCAAGTTTTGATTCTTTTTCAAGTTGTGGAATTGTTATTGAAGCGATTATTGAAAAAATTGAAGTAAAACATGTTGTTTTTGCACAACTTGAAAAGATAGTTTCGGATGACTGTATCTTAGCAAGTAATACATCTTCTTTATCAATAGCTTCTATTGGCTCGGTTTTGAAATGCCCTAATAGAATTATTGGGATTCACTTTTTTAATCCAGCACCATTAATGCCCTTGGTTGAAATAATTCCAGCTGTGCAAACTTCTGAAGCAACTTTAAATTATTCTAAAGCTTTAATAGATAGCTGGGGTAAAATTACTGTTTTAACAAAAGATACTCCTGGTTTTATTGTCAACAGAGTTGCTCGTCCTTTTTATGGAGAAGCGTTAAGGATATATGAAGAAGGTATTGCAGATTTTGCAACAATTGATTGGGCCATGACATCCATTGGCGGATTTAAAATGGGACCTTTTACTTTGATGGATTATATAGGGAATGATATAAATTATGCTGTTACTGAATCTGTTTTTACTGCATTTTATTATGATCCAAGATTTAAGCCATCATTCACTCAAAAACGTCACTCAGAAGCAGGGTTTTATGGCCGAAAATCAGGGAGAGGTTATTATGACTATACAGAAGGTGTAGAAATGCCAAAACCTAATGAAGATTTAATTGTAGCTCAACAAATATTTGATAGAATAATAGCGATGTTAATCAATGAAGCTTTTGATGCTTTGTTTATGAATGTTGCGACTAGAGAAGATATTGATCTAGCAATGACTAAAGGTGTGAATTATCCCAAAGGTTTATTGCAATGGGCAGATGATTTAGGATTAGACAATGTTCTTTCAAAATTAGAAGATTTATTTTCAGAATATGGAGAAGATAGATATCGACCTAATCCTTTATTGAAAAGAATGGCAAGAGAAAAACATTCTTTCACTGTTTAGCCAGTTTTTTAAAAAAATGAAATTTTACCAATATTTTAGTCCTCTTTATTATTGGATTTTCAAAGAATTAATGTCGACTAAATTCTTTTCTCATGAAAGGATCAGAACTTAAACGAGTTGGTCTTGTTTTGGATGAAAATGATTTATTTTGAGGTCTTAAAAAGATTTTGAATTTCTGAAAGATACCAATATTTAAAAAGAGGAAGGAAAAGAAAATTTTTAAAAGGATTAGATTTTTTTAAAAACAATAAACACCTTTTATTGCAAAGAAGTTTATTGTAAAATCAATCTTAAATAATTCATCAGTTTTTTTAATTATGAGTTGGTAAATTTGTTTTAGAATCTAAAAGAATATGATTCTACTATACTGGCATTCGGAATGGTTGAAAATTGGATTACAAACCATTTTTTTATCTAGGGTAGTGTCTTATTTAGATTTAATAGTTATTTAAAATTTTTCTTTAAATATTTTCACAGCTTTGTTTAGGTACCATTCATCTTTCTTTTTTGAATCAGGGTATATTGGATCTATAATTAGATCCGGTTTTTTAATTGATTGAGAATCTTGTTTAGCTTCTAATGTTGTATAGAATGTATTTGGATTTACTATAAATGTTAATTTTGATTTTGGTAATACACAAGTAAGTGTTCCTGCATTTCCTTTATAGTAACTTCCTCCAGCTGTATGACCTACGATTTTAGCTTTTGCTAATACTTTAAGATTACATGCTAGAAATGAACTTGCAGAAAATGACCCTTCGTCTGTAATGACTATTATTTTTCCTTTGAATTGTAATTCTTCGTCAATAGTTGGAGTTTTTAAGCTGTAATCAAAATCTGAATTTTGTTTTAACAATAGCCTTTGGCTAAAAGATAATAATTTATGAATCGTATAGTCCCGCTTTCTTTTTTTAATATGCTTATTTTCTCTTTTTAGTTTAGGTTTCGTTACTTGATATTTGCCAATTTTAACATCGACTCCTACTAAATAACTCATTAATGTAGTTTGCATGACCCCTCCAGTGTTTCCTCTTAGGTCAATTATTAAAAACTTTGCTTTATTTTTCTTGATTTTAGTAAATGAATCTTTTAGAAATTTATTATATTCTTTCCCTTTACATTTTTTAAATGACACAAATTTTAAGTAGGCGTATTTACTTTTGTACATACTGAATTTACCTATGTCATTTAAGTTATCAAGGAATTGTTTCTCGTAATCTGATAATCGTTTATTGATTGATTTTAGTGGAGGAAAACCATTAAAGAGATATTTATTAATCGTATCTTTTTTATGAATGTAGGTTATTTTAGTAGAATCTTGATTTTCTTGATAAGCTATTTTTCTATAGAATTCAAATAATTGACTTGTTTGAAAGTATTTAAATTCTAGGCCGTCTTCATCGGAAGAGATGTATTCTCCCATTTTAGTAATTAACGTATTTACGGATTTTCCATCAATAGCTACTATTTCACAATTATCTGGTACTGTTGCTTGAGTTTGATATTTTGTTTTACTAAAGTTGACAGTATTTCTATCATCTGATTCAATCTTTTTTGTAAACAATTTCTGACCGTAAAGCACATAGTCAATAGGTAAAGAATTTTTTTGTTGTATCCATTCTTTAATCACATTTTTTGTTGGTTGTAATTGAGTATGACCACACTGAATTCTAGATGTGATATTACTATATAATTTAAAAAGGTCAATTTGAGATTGTTCATTATTCAGTTCTTTCTCTAATTTATCCAGGTATGTTTCCACACTATCGATAGATATATGCAAATCCAAAGTGCCTTCTTTTTTTGTAAGTACATCTACGAAGACAGAATAGTCTTTCAATTGATTTTTAATTTTTTTACTACTTTGAGTAAAACTTAAGATTATAAGAAGGGTAAAAAGTTTATATATTTTGGGAGACATATATCACAAATTAATTTTTGGTGTTAAATTCTATTACAAAATAAGTCTTTTTTATTTAGATATTTATTGAAATCCATTTCTTTAATTTTTTCAATTCAAAAACAAGACAATAATTGATTGTCAATTCAATAAAAAAAAAGATACACACATAAAAATGTGAAAAAAGATGTATTTTTTTACGATTACCTTAGGATTATAAATTTAAACAGCTATCTTTGCAGTCCCAAAAAGTGTTTTGGGGTGTTATATTATTCACAAAAGTTAATAGGTTTATATGCCAACTATTCAGCAATTAGTGCGCAAAGGCAGAACTGCAGTGGTTAAAAAGAGCAAGTCAGCAGCACTTGATTCTTGTCCACAGCGTAAAGGAGTATGTGTAAGAGTTTACACCACTACACCTAAAAAACCGAATTCAGCAATGCGTAAGGTTGCCAGAGTTCGTCTTACCAATGGTAAGGAAGTGAACGCTTACATCGGAGGTGAGGGTCATAATTTACAAGAGCATTCATTAGTGCTTGTACGTGGTGGGAGAGTTAAAGATCTTCCAGGGGTAAGATACCACATCGTACGAGGAGCTGAAGATACGGCAGGTGTTGAAGGAAGAACGCAACGTCGCTCGAAGTATGGAACTAAGAGACCTAAACAGAAATAATTTTAAAGCTTTAATACGATGAGAAGAAGAAAAGCCAAGAAGATTACCATCCTTCCGGATCCACGTTTCAATGAGATTCTGGTAACTAAGTTCGTTAATAATTTAATGTACGACGGGAAGAAAACATTAGCGTTTAAAATATTTTATGATGCGATTGATATAATCGAATCTAAAATTGAAGACTCTGTAGGTTTAGATATATTTAAAAAAGGTTTAGAAAATGTAACTCCAAGCGTAGAGGTGAGAAGCCGTCGTGTTGGTGGGGCAACTTTCCAAATCCCAACTCCAGTTCGTGAAGATCGTAAACAGTCTTTAGCAATGAAATGGATGATTGGTTATTCACGTAAGCGTAACGAGAAAACAATGGCTAACAGATTAGCTGCTGAATTTATCGCTGCTTCGAAAGAAGAAGGTGCTGCTTACAAGAAAAAAGAAGATACTTTAAGAATGGCTGAGGCAAACAAAGCATTCTCACACTTTAGATTTTAATAGTAATGGCTAGAGATCTTAAATTTACTAGAAATATTGGTATTGCTGCACACATTGATGCTGGTAAAACTACAACGACTGAGCGTATTCTTTATTATGGTGGAGTAAACCATAAAATTGGAGAAGTTCATGATGGTGGTGCTACTATGGATTGGATGGAGCAGGAGCAAGAAAGAGGTATTACAATTACTTCTGCTGCTACGACTTTAAAATGGCAATATCGTAACCAGGAATATCATATGAATATCATTGATACTCCAGGACACGTTGATTTTACTGTTGAGGTTAACCGTTCTTTACGTGTTCTTGATGGTTTAGTGTTTTTGTTTTCAGCTGTTGATGGTGTTGAGCCTCAATCTGAAACGAACTGGCGTTTAGCTAATAATTATAATGTTCCTCGTATCGGTTTTGTTAACAAAATGGACCGTTCTGGAGCTGACTTTTTATCAGTTTGTAAGCAAGTAAAAGAAATGCTAGGAAGTCATGCTTTACCACTTCAATTAAACATTGGAGCTGAAGATGATTTTCAAGGTGTTGTTGATTTGATTAATTTCAAAGGGATAGTTTGGAATGAGCATGATATGGGTATGACTTTCAAGGAAATTGAAATTCCAGCTGATATTTTAGACGAAGCTAAACAATTACGTGAAGAATTATTGGAAGCAGTTGCTGAGTTCGATGATACTTTAATGGAAAAATATTTCGAAGATCCGAATTCTTTAACAGAAAGAGAAATTCTTGATGCTTTAAGAGCGGCTACTATCGCTGGGAAAGTTGTTCCTATGATGTGTGGTTCTGCTTTTAAAAACAAAGGAGTTCAAGCGATGTTGGATATGGTAATGGAAATTTTACCATCACCAATGGATGTTGAAGGTATTACAGGAGTAAATCCTAAGACAGGTGAAGAGGTAACTCGTCAGCCTTCTTATGATGAGCCGTTTGCTGCTTTAGCTTTTAAAATTGCAACAGATCCTTTCGTAGGTCGTTTGTGTTTTATCCGTGCTTACTCTGGAAACTTACAAGCAGGTTCTTATGTATTTAATACAAGATCTGATAACAAAGAACGTATTTCACGTATCTTCCAAATGCATGCTAATAAACAAAATCAAGTTGAAGAACTTGGTGCTGGTGATATTGGTGCTGTTGTTGGATTTAAAGATATTCGTACAGGAGATACTTTATGTGATGAAAAACACCAAATCGTTCTTGAGTCAATGAACTTCCCTGATCCAGTTATTGGATTGGCGATTGAACCTAAAACTCAAGCTGATACAGATAGATTATCAATTGGTTTAAATAAATTGTCAGAGGAAGATCCTACTTTTAGAGTGAATACTGATGAAGATACTGGACAAACAATTATTAGTGGTATGGGTGAGTTACACCTTGAGATCATTATTGATCGTTTGAAAAGAGAATTCAAGGTTGAAGTAAATCAAGGAGCACCTCAAGTTTCTTATAGAGAAGCAATCACTGGTTCTGTTGAACACCGTGAAGCGTATAAAAAACAATCAGGTGGTCGTGGTAAATTTGCTGATATTTTAGTGAGAATTGAACCACAAGATAATCCAGAAAAAACAGGATTGGAATTCATTAACTCTGTTAAAGGTGGTAACGTTCCTCGTGAATTTGTACCTTCAGTAGAGAAAGGATTTAGAGATTCTATGAAAAATGGAGTTTTGGCTGGATACATTGTTGATTCTATGAAAGTAACTTTACTTGATGGATCTTACCATGATGTCGATTCAGATGCTTTATCTTTTGAGGTTTGTGCAAGAATGGCATACCGTGATGCACTTAAAAAATGTAAACCAGTTCTACTTGAGCCAATCATGAAATTAGAGGTGGTAACACCAGAAATTAACATGGGTGACGTTGTAGGTGATTTGAACCGTCGTCGTGGATTAATGAAAGGTATGGATGATAGAGCTGGATCAAAAGTTGTTAAAGCTGATGTTCCATTATCTGAAATGTTTGGATATGTAACTCAATTGAGAACAATTACATCTGGTCGTGCAACTTCAAGTATGGAGTTCTCACATTTTACAGAAGCACCAAGAAATGTTGCTGATGCTGTAATCGCGAAAGTTCAAGGAAAAGTCAACGCTTAATAGTATTATAATGAGCCAAAGAATTAGAATTAAATTAAAATCTTACGATCACAATTTGGTAGATAAGTCTGCTGAGAAAATCGTAAAAACAGTAAAAGCTACAGGTGCAGTAGTTAGTGGACCAATTCCATTGCCTACTCACAAGAGAATTTACACAGTATTAAG
>CANJKA010000047.1 GCA_947474675.1 Flavobacteriales bacterium | reverse complement strand
TGGTTATATGGAAACAATGGAAACGAATTAGAACCAGACTTAGAAATCTCATCAAGTTGGGTGTAAATAAATACAAAGCTTGGGAGTTTGCAAATACACGAAAAGGATATTGGCGAACAGCTAATAGTCCAATCCTGAAAAGAACAGTCACAAACGAACGTCTTAAAGAATCTGGGTATGTTTTTCTATCGGACTGTTACCGAAAAGTTAGAATTGTAAATTAAGGAACCGCCGTATACCGAACGGTACGTAAGGTGGTGTGAGAGGACAGGTAGGGAATTAATCCCTATCTTCCTACTCGATATTATTCGATTCATAGTCGAGTAATTACACCTTTATAGTTAGCATTTTCATTAGGAAGAGGATTTATTAAAACCACTTTCCATATATAATTTGATCCATTTACTTTGTTCCCTGTTCTGCTATCTGTTCCATCCCATGGTTGATTTGCATCATCTGTTTCATAGATTGTTACGCCAGTCATAGCATCCATAATGTACATTTTGAATTTAACGTTTCTGACCGTTAAAGCATAAGGTATGAATGTTTTGTTTTTAGAATTCTCATCTGAAAGATTAATAACATCTGGAGAAATTAAGTTGTAATCACTTTTAATAGTCACTTTGTTTGTTTCAGAAGAGTTACATCCATTTTCATTCGTAGTCGTTAAAGTAACTTTATATGTTCCAGCTTTGTAAAATTGAACATCAACTTCTTTCGCTTGTGAAGATGTTTTTAATGATTCAAAAGTCCAGTTATAACTTGCTGCAGTTGAATTCGCTTTTAAGTTGATTGTTGGAACTCCTTCTGTGTAAATATTGTCATTGTCAATTGAAAATTCAACTGGTTTAGCTGAGTGAACAATAAATGTTTCCTTAGAGACATAAACATTATTTTTCATGTACCCAATGCTATATTCACCTGGGATTAACGCTTTGAAATCTGTTTTTGTATTCCCTTTAATTGTAGCTTTTTTATCATTCGGAAATAAAACAATTATATCTGAATTGTTTGAGTTTGAAATCTCAATATCATCACCAGGGCAAACATCCTTCATGCTTTGGAAAGTAAGAGTAGAGTTGTTCATTTTATTGTCTTTGGTCAAATAAACTTCTTCAATTGATTCAGATGTTTTAATTTTAGATTCACTTAATTTTGAAGCATTAGTTGTATTTGATATAACAATCGGTGTTGAATTAGAGATGATCTCATTAATAGAATTTTCTACTTTCTTATTATTTTCTTTTACGACTATTGCATTAGAAGTAGTAGAAATATTTTCAGGAGTAGATTTAGATTCTTTTTTTGAATTTTTAGTAGAAGCAGTAGTTGGATTTTCAACATACGTTGAAGTCGCCACTATAAAAGTAGAAATCGTTGCAAGCGTTAGAATACTTGCAGCAATCCATAATTTGTAATTCGGTTTACCTTTAACAGGTAAATGGACATCAAGCTTTTTGCTTAATTGATCCCACGCAGCTGAGTCATACGGTAATTCGTAGTTTTCGAAACTTTGTTTGATGTTATTATTAAAGTTGTTTTCCATTTTAATGCAATTTAATGAATTTGTCTTCAACCATTTTTTGTATGTTCGCTCGAGCTTTTGATAGATTTGACTTTGAAGTTCCTTCACTAATTCCTAGCGCTTCCGCTATTTCCTTGTGTGAATAATCATCAATAACATAAAGGTTGAAAACAGCTCTATAAGAAGGAGACAATTTTTGAATTGCTTCCATAATTATTTCTGCTTTTACATCCTTCAATTCCAGCTCTTCACTTTCAATCGTTGGATCAACACCACCTAATCTAAAATCACTGTCATTATCAGTTAAAAAAGGATCTTTTTTAGATTTTCGAATATGATCAATTGCTGTGTTTACAACAACTCTTTTTATCCAACCTTCAAAAGAACCTGAGTTATCAAATAATTTTAATTTCTCAAAAACTTTAATAAAACTGTCTTGAACAATTTCCTGAGCAGTATCTCGGTCATTTGTATAACGCATACAGATTCCAAGCATTTTACCATAAAAGAGTTTGAATATTTGTTCTTGGGATTTACGATCATTTCGTAAACAGCCATCAATAATATCTTTTATTTTTTCTTTGTTTTCCACATTCTTATAATTACAAGACGAAAAGTCGAGTTGAGGGTTGCCTTTTATTTATTTTTTAGACAATTAAATCATTTCGTGCACAAAATAACATATTTTCTTTTCAAATTGTTTACTTTTGTATCGATAATTTTATATTGACCATATCAATAACAAAGAAAATGAAAGTAACTGTTGTAGGAGCTGGTAACGTAGGAGCAACTTGTGCTGACGTATTAGCGAAAAGAGAGATTGCAAATGAAATAGTTTTGCTTGACATTAAAGAAGGTTTTGCAGAAGGAAAAGCATTAGATATTTGGCAAACATCACCAATTAATCTGTATGATTCAAGAACTGTTGGTTCTACAAATGATTATTCAAAAACAGCTGATTCAGATGTTGTTGTTATAACTTCAGGTTTACCTCGTAAACCAGGAATGTCTCGTGACGATTTGATCGCTACGAATGCTGGAATCGTAAAGTCAGTTACAGAAAATATAGTAAAATATTCTCCAAATGCTAAAATCATTATCGTTTCTAATCCGTTAGACGTAATGACTTATTGTGCATTTTTAGCTGCTAAAGTTAAACCATCTCATTTATTTGGAATGGCAGGTGTATTAGATACAGCTCGTTACCGTGCTTTTTTAGCTGAAGAATTAAATGTTTCTCCTAAAGATATTCAAGCAGTATTAATGGGTGGTCATGGTGATACGATGGTTCCACTTCCTCGTTATACTACTGTTGGTGGTATTCCAGTTACTGAATTGATTTCTACTGAGAAATTAGATGAAATTATCGAACGTACTAAGTTTGGTGGTGGAGAAATCGTTAAATTATTAGGAACATCTGCTTGGTATGCTCCAGGTGCTGCTGCTGCTCAAATGGTAGAAGCAATCGTTCGTGATCAAAAACGTATTTTCCCAGTTTGTGCTTGGTTAACAGGTGAATATGGTTTAACAGACATCTATTTAGGAGTTCCTGTAGTTCTTGGTAAAAACGGAATCGAAAGAATTATCGAATTAGATTTAAATGCAGATGAGAAAGCGTTATTAGCTGAATCAGCGATTGCAGTTAAAGATGTAATGAATGTTTTAGATGAAATGAATGCACAAAACGCATAATTTTATTTGATTGATATATATTGAAATGGGACTTCGGTCCCATTTTTTTTGTCTGATTTTTTTTAGGAATTAGGAATTAGTTATTAGGCTGTGGAGAAAAGACCTATCTTTTCTAATTAAACATTTGACATCAATAATTGATCATCAATAATTTAACATTCAACATTAAAAATCAAACATTAAATTTAATACGCCCCAATATTCCCAGAAGCCAATCCTTCAATGTTTACACTTCCAACAGTAGGAAATAAAACATTATTAGCCGATCCGAACAAAGGAGAATTTACAGGGAATTTAAAATCATTTAAATATAAATCGCTCGAAACATTGTTAAATAATGGCTCAGCGTTCCAAATATTTCCTGCACCATAAAATAAATCAGTGCCAATCGTTTCTTTCTTGATTAAACAGTATTGAATATTAAAATCCAACGTCACACCCGGAGTATTTCCAATGGTGTCAAATCCAATTTCAGAAGTTTGAGCACCATAGAGAACACAGTTTGTTAAAACCCCTTCCTTGACTGATCCAACATTTGTTACTCCATCAATATTAAAATAGTTTTTAACTCCTACTGCCTGATTTTGAGATTCACTATTATAACCTACTATGTCACAATGATTAAAGTTAAAGTCACCTCCGAGTAAAACCAATAATCCAAAAGCCCCATTTTTACTAATCACACAATTTTCAGCTTTTACTCTTGCTCCAGAATAAATCAAAATTCCGTTATTAGCGTTGTTGGAAATTTTGGTGTTTGTGACGGTTAATGTGTAATCTGTATCTAGATTGGCTGCATTGTGATCAAAAAGATGAATTCCTGTTGTTCCATTTTTAATAATTGCATAATTAATTTTGGAAGGTCGGGCTGAATCAAAATAAATACCGTAATATTGCCCCATAACTTGGTCGTAATCAGGTTCTAAACGGTCGCCTTGAATCGTTACTTCGTTGTTTAAAGTTCCGTTAATATTCAATGTTCCTTTGTATACGTATAATAATGCATTTTTATGAAGATATATATCAGTTCCTGCCTGTATATTTAATGTTTTGTCTTCATCCACAAAAGCAGCACCATAAATAAGATGAGGCTTATCGTTTGGCCATGTTCCTTCGTTTGTGTCAATACTATCTGGACCAGGTCCTATATGAGAATAGTGGTAATACATATCTTGTCCCCAAACAACTAATTGAACATACTGATCAACACCATTTGTTCTAAAACGAATAGAATCTTGAATAACCATTGGATTTGTTTGTGAATTTACAGCAAGTGTAACTTCTACGAAAACAAATAAACTGTCTTTCCCTTCCAATTCAATGTTTGAAAAATTGTCTCCTGAAGCACCATCTAGATTAATTCTGAAGGGAGAATTTTCTCCTCCCATTAATTGAACCTCTTCAATGTTGACAGTTTTATTTTCATTATTATAAAGTTTAAACTGCTTTGTTGTAGAACCAATTGTTGTAAAAACGGTGTCAAATACAAGTGTATCAGCAGAAAAAGATAGATTTCCTTTCGAAAAACCAGTAATTTTTTTACATCCTGAATTTATAAATAAGACGGATATGATTGTTATATATAGGATAAACGAATATTTTCTCACTTTTATAGGGTATATTTGACTCTAAAATTAACGTAAACTACTGAAAGTTTATTTTAATTTGAAAAAAATAATTTTAATTTACTAAAACATAGTGTAGATTAAAAAAGTTTATTTAAATTTGCACTCCGTAAAAGGAATTTATAAGCATATAATAAAATTAAAATGAGAAAAGATATACACCCAGGAGATTATAGAATGGTAGTTTTTAAAGATATGTCAAATGACTATTCTTTTGTTTGTCCATCATGTGCAACAACAAGTGAAACTATTACTTGGGAGGATGGTGTTGAATACCCATTATTTAAATTAGATATCTCTCACAAATCTCACCCATTCTTTACAGGAATTGTACAATTTGTGGATACTGCAGGTCGTATTGATAAATTCCAAAACCGTTACGCAAAAACGATCAAGAAATAATTTTCTTGTTGAAAGATATAAAAGCCTCCATGATTGGGGGCTTTTTTTTTGATACTTTGCATGCAATGTCTTTACTATTTTTTATATTTGTATGTGAATATTTTTAATAAAATAGTTTTAGTACTGATTTCGTTTTTTTCGATTTATTTTTCAGCATTGGCTGGTAAAATTGAAAAAGGATATGAAGCCTTGAAGATTTATAATTATTTCGAAGCGAAACGGATTTTCACTAAAACAATTAAAAAAGATTCTTCTATATCAGCTTATGGGTTAGCCACTATTTTTTTTAGAAATGACAATCCTTTTCATTCATTAGATTCAGCTTATAAATATGTTTGTATTTCTGAACGTAATTTTAATGCTATTTCTTCTGAAAATAGAACTAAATGGTTGAATTTTGGTTTTGAATACTTAACAATTCTTGATTTAAGAGCAAAAGTTAGTAAAGAATATTATCAAATTGCTTTAAAGAAAAACTCTGTAGTTGGGTTTAATGAGTTTTTAAAAAATAATGGTTGGTCACAAGAGCAATTTCATGCAGTTTATAAAAGAGATTCACTAGCTTTTGAATCTACTGTAAAAGGCAATACATCTAAAGGGTTTCAGTTTTTTATGGATACTTATCCTTCAAGTGATTTCACTAGGGCTGCTCAGCGAGAATTTGAACTCTGTCAATTCAAAGAAATGACAAAATCGGGAACTTTACCTTCTTACCTTTCTTTTTGTAGGGATTATCAAACAAATAGACATGTAAAAGATGCGGAAGATAAAATTTTTGAAATTTCGGTTAGAAACAATAAATTGGAAGATTATTCTAGTTTTATTAAGAATCATCCCTTAAATCGAAATGTAGAAGATGCTTGGAGAAAAGTATATCAACTTTTTATGGTTGATTATGCAGAAGATAGAGTTCAGCAATTTCAAAAAAAATACCCGAATTATCCTTTTCCAGCTGAATTAGAAAAAGATATTCAATATGCTCAACGTAAATTAGTTCCAATAAAACAAGGTGATTTATTTGGGTTCATGAATTACGAGGGGGAAACAATTATTCCACCATCCTATGAGAATGTAGGGTTCTTTAACGATGGTTTAGCTTCTGCAGTAAAAAACGGTAAATATGGATATATCGACAAGGGTAATAATGTAGTTATTGATTTTATTTACGATTCAGGTTCAGATTTCGAAGAAGACAGAGCAATTATAGGGTTGAATGAAAAAATAGGATTAATTGATAGGGCAGGTAAGATTATTTTACCTATTCAATTTGAAGATTTAGGGGTTTTTTCTGAAGGATTAATTTACGGAAAACAAGATAGTTTATATGGTTATTACGATAAAACAGGCTTTTTAAGAATTGATGAAAAGTACATTGAAGCTTTTTCTTTTTCTAAAGGTATAGCTAAAATTGTTGTAAATGAGCATCAAACTTTTATAGATGCATACGGGACAAAAGTAGTACCTTCTATTTATGAATCGATTCGCTTTTTTAATGACTCTTTATTGGTGTTTGAGGTAAATAGTAAGTTTGGTATTTGTCGAAAAAATGGACAAATTGTAGATTCTGCTAAGTATGATCGAATTGGTGATTTATCGAACGATAGAGCAATTGTTTTGAAGAAAGGAATGATTGGTTATATGAATAGTGCTGGTAAGTTAGTTTTAGATTTAAAGTTCGAAGAATTCCCTAATTGTCTTGAAATAGGTAAGTTTAATGGGAATTATTCCGTTATCCGTTTAAAAGGGAAATTTGGTGTAATAGATAAATTAGGTAAAATTATTGTCCCTACAATATATGTTCAAATGAGTAGTTTTAGTTCTTTGATTGCGTTTTCAAAAGGAAAAGGCTGGGGATTTATTGATTTGACAAATTTACCAGTAATACTTCCACAATTTGATTTTGCTGAGAGTTTTAAAGATGGCTTCGCTTTAGTTGAAAGACTCTCTCAGCAAGGGATGATAGATAAGACAGGGAAAGTTACAATTCCTATTTCTTTCAAAGAGATTGATCGGATAGATGATAAAAGAGTAATTGTTTCAAATGGAACTTATTCTGGTGTTTACAATATGAATGGAGAAATGATCGTTCCTGTAGAATATGAACAAATTCGGATATTAGATAAAGATTTCTTAATTTTATCAAAATCAAACGAGGTTTGTTATTTAAACTTAACACTCAATCAATTGATAAAATCTAAAAAAGGGAATGAATAGGTTTTTTTATTTTGTAGATAAATTTAAATATGGTATCGTCGCTGTTCTAGTGGTGTATACGGGGATGTTTATGTATTTGCAATTGGCAACTTATCCTGAATATGTAGAAATCATAGATTTTACAGAAGGTGCTCGTCTAATTCAGCCAAAAGAAGAAGTTGAATTAAAAGCTGAGAATATTGAGGTTCCTCTTGAGTTTTCAGCGGGTGAAGTAAAGAATACTGTTCGTGATATGAAGGATCAACGAGAAAGATCTGAAGAAGATTTTAGCACAACTAAAGAGACTTCGAATGGTGAAAAATTTGCACGTGAAACGGAACAAAAATACAAAGATGAAGCTAGAAGTAGTGCATACAATAAGGAGGTAGCCAAATTAATTGAAGATCGAAAAAAAGAAAAGGAGATTAAAAAAGATATTAAAAAGGAAGATAAACCGAAAAACGATCCTAATTCTGGTGGAAAAAATGCTGCTGGTGGAAATGTAATGGTCGATTATAGTTTTTCTTCGGAGAGAGCACCACATCAAAATAATATTTGGTTTGTAAGATGTCCAGGTTATACATGTGGTGAAAATTCTTCTGGAAGAGTTGTTATAGATATTAAAGTTGGTCAAGATGGGAGAGTGATTTCCGCAGTTTATAATCCATCAGGAAGCTCATCAGTCAATTTTTGTATGCAAGAACAAGCTCAGAAATATGCTAAAATGTCTCGATTTTCTGCTGTTACAACTGCTGGAGTTGAAAGCGGTAAGATTTTTTACACTTTCGTTACCCAATAATATTCGAGTTGATGAGTAATCTAGAAAAAAATAAAGCAATCATTTTTAGTGCAATTGATGAGTTTAATATGTCACAAGA
Organism: Flavobacteriales bacterium; assembly: GCA_947474675.1. Classification (GTDB taxonomy): domain Bacteria; phylum Bacteroidota; class Bacteroidia; order Flavobacteriales_D; family Crocinitomicaceae; genus CAIUKX01. The sequence goes on along the minus strand of CANJKA010000047.1, from coordinate 18,028 downwards.
GTTAGATGGGCGTCTTGAAAAAACGGAACAAACTATTCTTTTCTCAAGAGCTGGTTATACAGGAAAAGGGGTGTTGGATAGTCTTACATTGGTTTATTTTTTAGTAACTGTTGAGGAGTTTTTACAAAAAATATACGGTGAAAATTTTAATTTGAAAACACAAAATTTAATTGAAACAAAAGAGAAAAACCTGAAAGACATTTCATCTTTGGTTCAATATGTTGAAAATTTATTGAATTAATAATGAATATACTTTTGATATCTGATTTTTCGATCAATAACTTATCTGGTTATTTGAAAAATGAATTATTAGATTTTAGACTTCAAACAACGATTGCTCCTTTTAATCAAGTTCATCAAGTTTTATTGGATTCTTCTTTAGAATGCTGGGAAGAAAAAAATGATTATGCACTTATTTGGACTCAACCAGAACGTGTTTTAAAAGGGTTTAACTCTTTTCTTAATAATGAACCCATTGAATTAGAAGTTATTTTAGATGAAGTTGAAAAGTTTGCGTCATTGATTGTTAATGCTAGCGATAGAGTTGATGCTTTTTTTGTTAGCAATTGGACAGTAGACTTGACTTTAAACTACAAAGGAATTTTAAATACAAAACCTAATTATGGAATTGTAGATGTAATTACTAAAATGAATTGGACGCTTTCTAAGGTTTTAAGTAAGTATTCTAAAATTCATATCCTTGACTCAAATAAATGGATTTCAAACGCTGGAAAAGGGGCTTATAGTCCTAAGCTGTGGTATTTAAGTAAAACACCGTTCCATTCCTCAGTATTTGCAAATGCTTCAAAAGACATTGCTTCTTGTTTAAAAAGTGTAAAAACGGTTGCGAAAAAATTAATCGTTATCGATTTAGATAACACACTTTGGGGTGGAGTTGTTGGAGATGTAGGGGCTGAAAATCTTGTTTTAGGAGGTCATAATCCTTTAGGTGAAGCTTTTAAAGATTTTCAGTCGGCATTAAAATCAATCTTAAATCGTGGTGTTGTCTTAGCTATTTCAAGTAAAAATGAAGAGATTGTAGCAATAAATGCCATTGAAAATCATTCTGAAATGGTCTTGCAAAAAAAAGATTTTGTAGCATGGAGAATTAATTGGGATGACAAAGCGAAAAATATATTTGAAATTTCTCAAGAATTAAATTTAGGATTAGATTCAATCGTTTTTTTAGATGATAATCCATTTGAAAGAGAACGAATTAAGCATGCACTTCCTGAAGTTTTTGTTCCTGATTTTCCTTCAGATCCAATGTTGTATAAGCAATTTTTATTGCAGTTAGATTGTTTTAATTCAGTATCTTCTACTTTTGAAGATTTAAATAGAACAGAATTATACGCTTTAGAAAAGGAAAGAGTTGTAAGTAAAATTGGTTTTTCAGATATTGAAGAATGGCTTAAATCGATAGATATTAAAGTTAAATGTGAAAAGCTAAACGAAGATAATTTTCAAAGAGTTCTTCAACTATTGAATAAGACGAACCAAATGAATTTGTCAACTTTAAGATATTCTGAATCAGATTTAATTGAAATAAAAAACAATTCGTTGAATGATATATTTGCTTTTTCAGTAAAAGATAATTTTGGAGATGCTGGATTAACGGGGGTGATAGGAGTGAAGCAAGTTGACAATTCATTAATTATTACCGATTTTTTATTGAGTTGTAGAGTAATTGGTCGAAAAGTCGAAGAAACAATGCTTTCTGTTGCGATTGATTTGGCCATTGAAAAAGGCTGTACTTCAGTTTTGGCTAATTTTATACAAACTGAAAAAAATAAACCTTGTTTTGATTTCTTTTGTTCGTCAGGTTTTTTAGAAAATGGGAATCAATTTATTTGGGATTGTACCAATGATTATGTTCGTCCATTTTACGTCGAATTAGAATTTTTGACTTAAATCCTTTAAGTTTTTTCATTATTTTTCAGGTTTTATATTTTCAATCTTTATTTTATCTAACCATTTACCCTTAAAAGTATCCATTTACTTTTGTTGAATTTAATTCTTATATTTTCTTGATTAAGTTATCGTGATTTTTTACTCATTAAACGATGATTTTTAAAACTTTGTCTTTATGTAGTGAGATGTTATCTCTTGTAAGTCAATGCCTGCTTAATTTCTTGATGTTTTATTTTTTTTAGTATATATTTGAAGCGTTAAAGATAGGACCTTTTTTTATTAAAATGGCCTTGTTTTACTGCTGCAATATGAAACTAAAATGTATTATTTTATTTCTGATAACTTCCATCAGTTTTTGTGTTCAGTCACAAACTTTGGTTTGTGGGGATTTTAGTACAGGTACAATTGTATGGGGAGATTCTGTTGAGACAAATCCAGTTACATCTTATGGAGGAACAGGTACTAATAAAGTTGCTGAAGTAGATTACGATAAAAATTTAGACCAAACAGTTTCAGGTTTTCTAGTTGGTCAGCAATATATTTTGACTTTTCAATGTTCAAGAAGAACAAATGGATCACCTCCTTCGTCAACTGATGTTAATATTAGAATTAATTATAATTCATTAAATGTATATTTGGTAAAAGTAAATTCAACTTTTAATTTTCAAACTTATTCTTATACATTTACAGCAAATGCAAGTACTTTGAATCTAAGAATTTCATCTGGTGTTTTAACTGGAAGTTCTACAAAGGGAACTATTTTCGATAATATTATAATATATAAGCCTGTTCCTCTTCCTGTTGAGTTATCATCCTTTACTCTAAAACCATTTGAGAACAATGCTGTTTTATTAGAGTGGGAGACTTTTACTGAAATAAATAATGATTATTTTACACTTGAGAAATCTATTAATGGGACTGAATGGAATGTTGTCAAAATTATAGATGGAGGAGGAGATTCGTTTTCAATTCAAGATTATTCTTGTATAGATACTGATCCATATTTAGGCACTTCATATTATCGTTTAAGACAGACTGATTTTAATAGTGATTATTCATATTCTGAAATTATTTCTTATACTAAAGAAAACGATGAAGACTATTTAATTTATCCAAATCCTTCACGGGATCATCTTTTAAATATTAAAAATAGGGATACAGATTTTCAAAGTATTTTTGTTTATTCTCTATTAAATCAATTGGTATTTGAATCTGAGAATGTAATAAATGATACCATAGATTTATCAAACTTGTCAAGTGGTATATATACTGTTTTGATTAAAAAGAAAAATGGTAATTGTTTAGAGAGAAGAATAAGTCTTTTGTGATTTATTTTACTTCGTACTATTCTAATTCCTAAATTATCAAATTCCATTCTATCTATTTTAATTAAAGTTAGAATATTGATTGTATTTATTAATTTTGTACATTTGAAAAAATAAAATTAATTAAAACTAAAACTTTGATCAAGATAATTTCATTTTTGTTTCTACTTATCTGTTATAATTCCTCTGCTTCAGGCGTTATCAATGGAAACATTCAGGTATGTGAAGGGACTACTAATACTTATTTTATAGCTCCAGTTTTAAATTCAATCAGCTACACTTGGACTTTACCGAATGGTTGTTCTGGATCATCTTCTATTAATAGTATGGATATCGTTTTTGGTTCAGAAAGTGGTTTGATAAATCTTGATGTAAGTGTTGTAGGTGGAACAATTTTGAATTATTCGGTTTTTGTTTCTGTAGATGTTATTCCAACAGCACTTTTTACTCCAAGTGATACCGTTTGTAATGCTTACGATTCGGATATATTTTTTCTAAATCAATCGTTAAACGCTGTAAATTATTCATGGGATTTTGGAAATGGTATTATTTCTTCTTTAGAAAGCTTAAACAGCGATATGTATATAGGAAGTTTAGGGGAATTCAATATCACTTTAATAGCTTTTTCAAATTTTGGTTGTTCGGATACAATTTTTCATACCGTTACAGTTAAGGATGATTACCGTTTTTATATTCCAAGCTCATTTACACCTGATAAAGATGCATATAATGAAGTTTTTAATCCTGTTTTAACGACTACTGATCCATTTGAAATATATGAATTAATTATAGGGAATAGAGCAGAAGGTGTTCTTTTTGAATCACATGATCCAAACAGGGGATGGGATGGAAGGTATAATGATGAAGATTGTTCAGGTGGTGTTTACCCGTGGATTATTAATTATAAAACCAAAAATTCTGACAAAGTCCAAACCATTTATGGACATGTAAATTTGTTAAAATAAGATTTTACCTTAATTTTTTGAAATTAAGGATCTGCAAGGGAATAAACTCCCATTTTGACTGATTTTTTTATCCTTTTTCTTCGTTAAAGTTTTAAACCGTAGCTAAGACTATGCTTGAAAATAATACCTTGATAACCAATAAAATAATTGCCTCAAATTTGTGTACTTTATTTTCTGACAGCTCCTAAATGAAATATAGGACAACTTTCTATATGTGCCCCTGGTAAATACCCTATACTCATTAAAAATTCATTGACAATTTCACCACCTGTAAATTTAAATGTCTTTTTGAAAATCTTTACCCATTCTTCTTTTGATTTAGGATGGTGCTGATCAATCCAATTTTTGAATGAGCCAAATTCTTTTTGCATTTCAAGTATTACATTCGCATTGTGAATAGCAGCATCTACTTTTAAGCGATTTCGAATAATTCCAACATCATTTAACAAGCGTTCTCTATCTTTTTCCTTGTAAGAAGCAACTTTTTTAATGTCGAAATCGTGAAATGCTTTTTTGAAGTTTTTTTGCTTGTTTAAGATTGTTGTCCAGCTTAATCCAGCTTGATTAATTTCAAGTACCAGTCTTTCAAATAATTCATTGTCATCGTTGATATCGAATCCGTATGCCGTGTCGTGATAGATTCGATGTAGGTTCGATAGTTCCATTGATGATACAGCTTCACAATAAGATTTTGGTTTTTCCATTATTATATTTTTTACTACTACATTGAAATATTCAAGTTTAAAACATTGATTTATTACCTTGTAAATATAGAAATAGAAAATGAGGTTTATATAAATAAAGGTCAATCAAATTACTGATTGACCTTTAAAGCGAATGTTTTTCAATTAATTTACTGAAATTTGGAAAATTGCAGAAGTTGTTGATCCTGAGTTTAAATAGCATTCTAATTGAGTTCCAAAAGCATAAGCTGTATTTAAATTGTAGTTACTTTGAAGTCCATTGAAAATTAAATTAGTAGAACTTGTTTGCCAAGTTGTAGTTCCTAAAACTCTCCAATTTAAACGTAAACTTGAATTGTAAACGTTGTAGGTTACTTGAGTAATGTTCGATTTTATTGAAGTTACTCCACCTTTTGCATTTGTTGCTGAATAACTTGTTGCAATTATTTGTGGAAGTAGAACACTTCTATTTTCTACGTTTTCAGTAGTCGATACTTTTTTATCAGTGTTGAGATTTACTATTTCTGCTTTATTACAAGAAGTTAATAATAAAAGAGAAAAGGATAATGACGAAATTAAAATTTTTCTAGTTTTCATTGAATGTTTTTTTTACCTACTCTGGATAAGCTTTTCGGTACCCGCTTAATAAAAATTGTTGCGCATTTTTTTATTGGGACCAATATATAGTATATTTTTTATTTAGTTAAACTGTAATTCACGAATCAACTATTTTAATTTATGAAGTGTATTTTTTTAGTTGTTAAAAGGATTCGTTTAATATTTTAATTAGTCTCTGTATTTTTAATTAGATGTTAAAGATTATTTAAATAGTGTAACAAAACCATCTACTATTAATTCTTTATTTAAGTTGTCAACATAATTAATTTTCCAGAAATAAACACCGTCAGATAAATATTCGTTATCTTTTTTACCATTCCAACCAGTAATTATTTCGTTGCTGACAAAGATATTTTCTCCCCATCTATTATAAATGGAAAGAGTGTAATTTGAAATTTCGCTAGCCCATTTTGGTTTGAAGATATCATTGAGACCGTCATTGTTTGGACTGAACACATTAGGCATTTCAAAAATAGATTGCAATTCAATAAGTTCCATTTTATCAATGTAATAATAAGCACATCCAACACAAAAAGCACTTGGGTTTACTAATTCAGTGTTTGTTAAAGAATCAGGACTGAAATTTCCAATTGTTATATAATTAGATTCGTTATCAGCAATAAAATCAAATGTAAATTCTTGCCATGATGTATCCCAGAAAAGAGTGTTTATTTCAATTTGAGGTATAATGTCAATTGTTTTCATATCTATTTGAATAATTGGGTTGTTTGTAAAGCTAACACCAACATGGTCAGACTTTGAACCTCCAATCCCTATTGAATTTGGACCATTTGTAAGGGCGAATTTTAATTGATATTTTTTTCCTATAATTAAATTTGAGCTTAATTTTGTTTGTATATATTCTCTGTAAGTTTCACCTGGAAGAAAATCACTATAAACTGCAAATGCCATAAGTCCATCACCTGAAAAAGGAGGAAAAAAACAAGTCGGTGTTTGTGGAGGATTTGTATTGAAGTAGTCAGGTGTAGCTTCTCCTGTGCAATTTGACCACCCAATGCATAAAGCGAATTCAGAAATCCCTACAGGTAAACTCGAATATTCTTCAAAATCTCCATTAGGAATTAAATTTTGGCTTTGGAAATTAAAGGAAATAAAAATTAAATATAGAGTTATGGTAGTTTTAGTCATAAATTTAGTTTAATACAAATATATTGATTTCAGCTTATAGCTAATATACTGTTTACTAAATAATAGTAATGTTTTAAACTTTATTAATGTGTTTTTTTATTTTAAAATGAATTCGTATGAAGGAATCATTCTTCTATTTTTTGAATTATTTTGGTAAGATGGTTTTTCATTAGTATAGATAAAATACTTTGAGATTCTTTAATTTACTCTAAATAGCCACTTTTTTACTATTTTAGTAGATAATATAAAATGGAAGTCAAGTTTAATTATAAATGTATCAGAATTAATTTAAGCACTCATTTGAAGTAAAGACCAATCAATTCCTTTTTTTTCATTATCAAAAATTTTAGTAGGATAAATAGGTTTGGTATTTTTAAACTTTATATAAAAAGTGGCAAGTATTCTTTGATGAAGTGCATGAACAACAATTGCTAAAGAAATTAAATTTTTGAAAGTGTCTTTCGAGAACATTTCCATATCTCTAGCTTCTTTTGTGATACTCCCATATAAACCTGGTATAACAATAACTGAGAATGATATTTTTCCATCATCCGTTAATTTACCTAATGCATCATGAATCTCCATTTGATCAGACAATTCGACATCGTAATCATCCAATTTAAATTTAATTTCAATAATTTTATCTTCTCGAATACCAACTATTGCCAGTGAAGTTTCAATAGAATTGGAATAAGTTGTTTTAGTATAATTAAGTATGTCTTCTGTAGTCATGTTTAATAAGGATAGCAGCTTATATTTTCTTAAAGATAATGATCTATTTGATGATTTTCAAGTATTTAAGTTTTTTTTATTAGCTAAAAGCTTGTTTTTAACTGTTTAATGTTTGTTTTTTAACGATTAATATTGTTTTATTTCTTTATTGAACAGTTGTAATACTCTTTAAAATCAATGGTTTTGATAGATTTGTTTAGTGAGAAAATAAATGTTATTGATTCTTTAAATTGTTGATAACTAATGTTGACTTTATTCCAAAACAGATTTTCATAAAAAATCAAAAGTGTTTCTTAACTTAGCATTCTATTATTTTTTTTTAGTTTTAATTTTATGGTCCTGTATATTGATTTATTTCAGATGGTTAGTACAATTTTAATAATTGTATTACTTTTTTTAGGTTTTAAAATTCTAGAATCATCTTGGTCGTATAAGATTAGTAAACCGAATAAATGGGAAAAAGAAATTCTTTCAAATACGGTTTCTAAAAACTTAAAAAAAATAGAAAGAACATACAGAGATAAAGTTCGATTTTACAATTTTTGGTTTCAAATTGAACGTTTAAAAAGAATGAAAATTGAAGGGGCGTTTGTAGAATTAGGTGTTTGGCAAGGAGAAACAGCGGAAATAATTCATGAAATGGATAAATCTCGTAATCTTCATCTTTTCGATACGTTTGATGGGTTTGACAACAAAGATTTAGAAAAAGAAACCAACCGAGACGAAAGATATTCTACCGATAATTTTTCAGATACAAAGTTAGAAGAAGTGAAAGCTTTGTTTTCAGAAAGTAATAATATTTCATTCTACAAAGGGTATTTCCCCGATACAGCAAAAGATTTAAAAGAAGATAAATTTGCTTTTGTTCATTTAGATGCTGATTTATATAAGCCAACAATTGATGCGTTAAACTATTTTTACCCTAAATTATCTCCTGGAGGTGTAATAATTATCCACGATTATAACCATACTTGGGACGGTATCCGTAAAGCGTTGGATGAATTTATGGTAACAATTCCTGAATCTTTAATTGAAATTACAGATTGGCAGGGGAGTGCTATGATTTTGAAGAATCTTTAAGTTTTATGGCGTTAATTTTCTGATTTAGTTTTTCTTTTATTTCAGAAAACCATTCGTTTTTTAAAATACTCAATACTATCGCATCTTGTCTTTTTCCTTCGGAATCGATAGCAAAGCTTCTTAAGAATCCTTCAACTGTACAACCAATACTTTTCATTGCATTTATACTTCTTTCATTTAGGTGACTTGCTCTAAAACCAACTCTTTCTAGATCTATTTTTTCAAATGCAAATTGTAAAAGTAAATATTTACATTGTTTATTAATTGAAGTTCCTTGAACGCTTTTACAGTACCATGTAAAACCTAATTGAATATTTTTTGACGGTATTTGCATGTCATAAAAACGACTAGTACCTACATGTTTTTTTTTGTTTTTATCATAAACAATAAAAGCATAATCTAATTTGTTTTTTCTATTGTTTACTGCAATTTCTATATATTTTCTCAACTTTTCAGGACTGTCAGCACCTCCAGCATTATAGTACCATATTTCTGGTTCATTGATCGAATATTCTTCCAGATAAGTATAATCAGAAATTTCTAAAGGCCTAAGTAAAATAGATTCATTTTCTAGTATATAATCAGTTTCGAAATCAAAAGTTATATTTCCCATTAAATCCAGTTCCATTTTTATATTTGCTCTTTTGTAATGAGGTTTATCCATTTCTTTTTCAATAAATCCAAATTTTGAATACATTTGAATAGCAGAAGTAAGTTGAGTATTAGAATACAAGATAAGTTTATTTAAATTTAAATCTTTCGCCTTGTTAATACAATGAATTAATAGCTTTTTACCAATTCCAGCTCCTTGATGTTTTTCTGTTACAGCCATTTTACCTAATTCATAATTTGAATCTTCCATTTTCATGAGAGTAGCTGTCCCAATTACTTTTTGATCTATAATTGCATAATAAATAATACCTCCTTTGTCTATTATTTCGACTTGCGGATTTGAAAGTTGAAGCATATCAATTGGTTCTACGGTAAAGTATTTAGATAACCATTCAATATTCAATATTTTGATGTCTTCTTTATATTTAGGGATGTATTCTATTATTTCTATTGGCATTTTATTTCTTTAATAGATGTTCGGTCTTTTGCTTAATTTGTTCAATTTTTTTATTTCGTTCGATTGAATATGTCGATTCTATTTTTTCTACATAGTGAAAAAGAGCGATGCATTTGATGTACATTTTCAAACTTTTTTCAGTTGAATTGTCTTCTGAATATGTTTTGTCAGCGATTACCAGCATTATTTCAGCCAGTTTTTCTAAACTTTCTGAACTGAATTTATTTTCTGTTTGTAGTTTTTGAATAAAATCTTCATTGGATAATTCAATTAATTCTTCTAGATCTAAGTTTAGCTCTTCTTTTAAGGCTAAATAAGAAGAATCTATTCCTTCCATGATTTCACCAACGCTTTTAAGCCCTAATAAATCAGATAATATTTTACCAAGAACACGTCCTAATAAATCAATTTGTTTTTGAAGATAATCTCTACGAACCATAAAAATGAATTAAAAAGAAGGGCATGAGATAGTTTTAAATTTTTGTGGATTCATCTTATATCCACTGTATATTTCATCTTTCGGTATTTTGACATCATATTTGAAATCAATTACAGAAACTTCATTCGAATTGATTTTTACATTCCAAGTTAGTAATCCTTCCTTGTTATTATAAATCGCTTTTTCAATATTTTGTACCGTCAATTTTTCTTTATCTTTATCTGAATAAACCGGAACTTGATCTAAAACTTCAATTTTAAATGATTCAGAAGATGTGTTTTTTATGAAAATCGATATTTCTGATTTTTCATTGAAGTAATTACCTATTATATTTCTAGAATTGTTTGTTGAAATTTCTTTTCTAACGGCTTGAATGTTATTGTCTTTCCCTAAAAAAACACTTAAAGTGTCGTTTTCAGTATAGGTGTTTAAGAATGTTTTTCCCATGTAGGAGCCTTTGTTGTATATGTTGGTTGTTCCTGGTATTAGATTGTATTTATTCCAATTAGGAATTTTAGCCATTAAAAATCCATAAATATCAAGTTTTGGGATTAATAAGTAATTATATTCGGCAATCATCTCAAATGTATTTACATCTATCATGTATGGTTTTGAATCCGATGGAATTGAATATTTATGTTGAATATCATATTCTGCAATAGAGTTATTGACTTGGATTTCTCTAAATTCAATTCCATTTACACTTTCTTTAGGTGTAGAATTTTTATTATTAAGTGAAGGTGTGTTAAAACCAGCCATAGGATTTGAAGTCGATAATTTTATTGCTACGTCATCCCATGAAGTCCCAGTTGCATTAAATACATTTGCACGAAAGATAAATTTAATAGGAGTATTTGCACCTTGGTAACGGCAATCATATATGGGTGCCCATCCTGCTTTATCTGTTAGAAAACTAAAATCAAAAACTACTGTTTGAGCAGTTGAACTAGTTACTGTAACAATAATTTCAGAGGTTGAAGTTGCTGTATTTATAGCTAATTCATTAATCTGAGAAGTGAATTTTTCAGATTTTAATTGTAATAATTTAACTTTTTCAACTAGTTTGTATAATTCGGTTGACAATTCAGCGTATCTTTTATTGAAATAAATAGAAGCTTTTTCAATTTCGGCTACTGAAATCCCTTTTGAAACTCCTCCTATAGATTCGTCTTTAAAAAGTAAGCTTTTTTCCATTTTTAAAGCTTCTACTTTACAGTTATGTAATCCAATTTCATTTTTCAGAAAAGAGACGCTGTCTTGGAAAGAATTAATTATTGCATCATTGTTTTTACGCTCTTTGGTGTAGTTTATCTTTTCAGTAACTGTCATTATATCAACGTCTGGATTTGATATTTTTAAATTGACCGTATTGTCTACAATGAAAGGAGTAAGATCTGTAAATATTAATGTAGTTTTTCCTCTTAAAAGATTTATTTCCTTTTTATAGTTTATCTCTGCTGATGAGTTATAAATTGTCACATGAGATATTTTAGCAGCAACTTCTATGTCATTATTTTGTGCATTGATGACAAACGAGAAAACAATAGCTGAAACTGTAAGTAATAAATTTTTCATATTTGGTTTATTTATTCAAAGGTATGTAAAAATTAAAAACTAGGGTCACCTTTTAAGTGATATGATGTTGATTTTTTCGATAATTTGTATTCGAAAAAAAGTTGAAACGAAGAAGTAGACAATTGGTGTAAAGTTGCTTTATCAAATTGACAATTATACGATAATTTAAGGTTGTATTCTTTTGTGTAATAGGTGATAAAAGGAATGAAATGATATGATTCATTCACAATATAACCAAAACTGGAACCAGAAATAATGGATGATTTTCTTGATAAAACTTTAGTATGAAGTGATATTTTAAGATAATGGCCAACGCTAGTTTTATTTGTAATTGGCGATGATTTAAAGATTCCACTGTATGAAACTTCATTTCCAAATCTGACGTTAAACAGATTTAAAAAATTCCCCACATTTACGGCGTAATAATTAGGGAAAAAATTGTTATGCACTGAATTGGACCAGGGTGTATTCAAATTTAAAACAGCAAATGAAACATAATATTTAGAATAACCATCCGATAGAAGTATGGAAGCATTTAAATTATCTGAGAAAGTTGAATTTGAACTCATATTTATTGAATCGGAAGGAGAAAATGAAAAATAGTCAAAGTGTCCTTTGGGTGAATTCGATTGAATTATTTTATAAGTCATTCCGAACTTAATATTCATTTTATTAAAAAGTACATTTCTGTAACCAATACCTAAACCAAGATGTGAATAATTTTTGTTTTTTCCGAGTGAAGTGTTGTTTGCACTAATACCAAGTCCTATAAATGATTTTGATAAATATTTTGAAGCACTTAAATTGGAGGTAGAAAATTGATTAGAGGAGGAAAATGAATTTTGTTGACTACAATTGAATACGTTATTTTTTTCTTTTGAGGCTAAAATAGCAGGATTGGTTTCGATGTTATATATTTCAATTGGAGTATAATTGTATACTTGAGAAAATGAATTATTGATACATAGAAATGAAAAAACAAGAAAAAAGTTTTTTACTAATGAAAGTGAATATACAGATTCAGGATTCTCGTTTACTTCCATTTGTTTTTATAATTATAAAAGGGGATTTATTAGCAAATAAATAATGTAGGATAAAAGTAAAATTAATAATTCAATGAAAATTTAGAAATGAAAGTTAAAAGGTTTTGATTTATTATCGAATGTAATGCTTTGAATATTTAGATGATATTATAGCCATCATTACTCTTTAATTATTTTTGAAAGATTTTCATTCTGATACTTCTGTTGTTTTGAGGGAGTAATTATCTAGAAACAAGGGTTTAAACTATCAATTTCAGTTAATTTAATTCAAGTTTAATTTAGCAATTCGATTACCAATCGTAAAGTCTTTCATTTCTTGCTCCAATTTTATAAAGTCGTCTTTTAAAACACTTTTTACAAAAACTCCTTTTTTAAGTAAATGTATTTCGTCGCAGGTATCGTTTAAAGTTGAAAAAATATGAGATGAAATAATGACTGTTTTGTTTAATTTTTTTAGTGTATGAATGATTTCCATTATGATAATATTACTTTGAATATCAACTCCGTTAAACGGCTCGTCTAAAATGAAAACATCGTTGTTTTGTAATAAAATCCCAGTAATTGCAAGCTTTTTTTTCATTCCAGTTGAATATAAAACAGCATATTTATCAAGTGGTAAATCAAATATATTTTTTTCATCAAACTCGGATTCTTTAATATTTCTTGCATTACAAATTAATTGTAGATATTCTCTTCCAGTAATTTTTGAAAAATAAAAAGGATCTGCTTGAAGGTAGCCTAAATGATTTTTTAAATTCTCAAAATTACTTGTTATTTCCCCTTCGAATTTTTCTAATCCTGCTATGCATTTGAATAAAGTTGTTTTACCAGCACCGTTTTCCCCTACAATACCATAGACCATTCCTTTTTCTAAAGAAAGATTAATTGACTCTAAAACCCTGAATGATCCGTAAGATTTTGAAATGTTTTTAAGTATTATCATTGAGAGTTTCTTTAAGGTTTTTAATAGAAAGAGAATAAAAATAGGGAATCGTAAATAGTAATAAAGGAGGAAATAAAAAGGCAAACCCCAAAATGAAATTATTAGCAAAACTTATTTTTGATGGAAATGAAGAGTATTTACAAATAACCGCATTGATGATGTTTACGATTCCTAATAAAAGAATACCAAAAGGTATCAATGATTGATAAGTGAATATGCCAGTGGAATTATTTTTTAAAGTAGGGAAAAATAGAGAAATTGAAATGGTTAATGGGACTGTTAAAATGAATGATGACAAAATAGCTCGTTTTATTTTTGAAATTATAAATTGCTTTGAATTTTGATTAAATATCCAAACAAAAAATTCATCTTCTGTATTTGAATAGTAAGTCATACAGGTGTATATAGTTGCAATTAAAGCAAAAACACCAAGGTTGAAATTATGGACGTAAATAGCGATAATAGTTATTGCATATAAAGCGAGTAGAATTAAAATGGTATTTCTAAATCCGACTGAGAATTCAAATGGTTTTTTGGAAAATGGGGTAGGTAACGTAAAATTAAATCCATTTTTAAGACGTAAAAAGGAGATTGAAATTGATAATAATAGTAATCCAATTGCATGTAATGGTTTAAACTCATAGAGTAAAAATAAAATGAATGGAGTTGAGCAAAGAATATTCTCTATGATTCGAACTTGGATGTATTCCTTCTTGTGAAATGTGGTTTTAAGAAAATCGTTGCGCTCAATTTCGCTTAATTTTGAAATTAAAATTTGAGAAATTAAAATAAAAATGAAAGGAGCAAATTCTGTTTTTGAAAAAAGAAATATAGAAAGGGCAACAAAAATGGCAAGTGAAAAAATGATTCTGAAAAATACATTAAATCCAAAATTTGCTGTTTGACGATCAAACATTTTATAGTGTAATTGAAAATAATGTTTCATTAATTAATATCGATTTTAATGTTGAATCAAAAGTAGTTGCTAGAAAGAACTGTTTGATAATAATGCTTGTTATTAATTGTTAAAAGCAGAAAAGAGTGACATTGAAATGAGTTCAAGGTCAAAAAAAGTAAAATTTGTTAAAACTACTTTTGCTCCGTTGTTCATAAGAGTATCACAGTTTTTTTCTCCAATTCCTATAAAATGAAGGTTTAGATTCTTAGCTGTTTTTAAATCCCAAATCCCATCTCCAATTGAGATTATGTTGTCAAATTTATCAATATTGTAAAATATTTCAGCGTGTTCAATTGCAGTTGAAACAATTTTTTCTCTTTCTAAAATTTCGTTCGAAGCGACTAACTGATAATCATGATAGTCAATTCCAATTTGATCTAATTTTAGTTTTGCGGTCTTTCTCATTGAGCCAGTTGCATAACACACACCATAATCTGTTTCTTTTTCTAAATATTCGACAATTTGTTTTGCTCCAAGTATTTCAGAACACGTTTCTTCTGAAAGCATGTTGTTGTATAAGTGATTTTCAAATTCTTGAATTGCTGAAGCATCAAACGATTTACCCGTTTCTTTTTCATAAATCATTTTTGAAATATATGAATCTGTATGATGTTTATAATTTCCGAAATCGGAATCAAATTTAGAGATCCCTAGTTGATGAATGGATTGGACGAAGTTAGCTGTATATGATTTAACTGTGTCAGTTAATGTTCCGTCTATATCGAAAACGATTAAATTTTTCTTTTGCATGATTAGTTTTTAATGTAGAAAGTCGATTAAAAATGCCAACCAAATTTTAATTGATAACAGATGTGAGGATAAATTCCAGAACCGCTATCAAATTGTTTTCTCCAAGGAAAATCTCTTTCGTTATTTACCGATGTATCTCCTATTTTTCCAGAAGATGAGCTTGATATGTATTGAGCTCCAAATCCAATTGAATAATCAATTGCGAGTCCATATTTTTTGATACATTGATAACCAAATTTAAGATTAGCAGAATAAACATTTCTTGAAACATCGTAAACATTTGAAGTTAAATCGTTTACTGGCGTTAAAAGTGTTTCATTTCTTTCAGTATTTGTGTTTTGATAAAAAACATTTCCTGCGTAATAATATCCAGTATATTCTAAGTCTTGAGATTTATATTGGAGTATATGTGGCCAAAATAAAACAATTGAAGGCCAAAATAGTGAGTCAATATCTAAATAATGTTTTTTTTCGATTTGAATTTTATATCCTGAAGTATTGTTTGAAGATACACCATAGCTAAAATATCCAGAAGTATTTGGAGGACCAAAAGATTCAAGTTTACCAACATTAAATGAAATTGAATTTCTATTTTTAGTATAAAACTCAGCTCCAAAATTTAAGTTTTTACAAGAAACAGGACCAATTAGGTAATCAATCACAGATGTTGACACAATAATTTGATTCTTACTTTTATTTTCTTTTTGTGAAAAGGTTAAAAAAGGAAAAATCAGTAAAAAGGATGTAAAAAGGAATTGAAAAGATTTAATCATTTTACTGTGAAATTGAATTATTTAGATCTGTTTAACAAATATAAATAAAAATGACAATCGATTACGCAATTGTCATTATCTTTTGAAAGATTTAATTTCAATTATAAACAGATTCGATATATGTAAATTTCTTAATTGGATTCACTTTCCAAAATTTAAAAGCAATTGATAATTCGTGAGTATTCCCAGTATAGGCTAATGTACTTATAGTTTGGTCGAATGAATAGTTTATTGAAAACCTTCTATTTGAATACCCAATATTAAGAATAACTGCATCATTTATGCGGTTTGAAATTGAAAAATTAAAGAGCTTTTTTGTTTTCAGATTAACTCCAGCTACAGTTGCTTGAAATCCTTTTTGTTGAGAATAATAAATAAAGGGAGAGATTCTTAAATTATTTATTTTAAAGCAATATGAAAACTGAAAGTCATATCTTATTGTTAAAGTCGATTGAGTATTTGTAAACGATGTTTTTGGCGAATTTAAATGATGAGTAGATGCACCAAGCAAAAGATTTTTCCAATAAAAAATTGCCCCAGAGCTAACATCTAAAAAATTGACATTTGTTTTATTTATTATTGCATCTGAAGTGTAGATAAAACCTTTTCGAGGGTCAATCATATCTCCAAAAGTAAGTTTTGACAGATCTATATTTTTATTTGCAAAACCTATTTCAAGCGAAGGTCTAATTAAAATATTTTTATAATGAATATTTTGGGAATAGAAAATGGATAGATTTGATGAATTTACAATATTACCAGCATTATCTTTTAAGAAATTAACGCCTCCAAATCCATCTAGTTTTGGAATATATTGTTGAAAATTGATTGAATTGGTAATATAGTTGCCTGTAATTCCTATCCATTGATTTCGATAATTAGCAGAAAGTCGACCTATTGAATCGTTTCCAGCTAAAGCACTGTTTAAATTAAAATTTCCTCCTACTGTTTGAGAAAATAGAGGGTCTTGAGAAAAAGAACGAATCGAAATAAATAATAAACAAATGGAAAAGATGGTTTTGGTATACATTGCTGATTTTTTAATGCTATTTTAAACTGTTTTTATTTTATAACGTAAATTTAATTTTTTTATTCTGATTATTAACTAAAATAATAAAAGAAGTATTCAATTTATTAAGTTATGTGTTCATAAATAGGTGATTTTTTATTTTAAACTTTTTTCAGTTGAATAGTTGCATATTAAAGGTTTTATCTAGATGTATCTATTTTGGCTCTAATATTAAATGTAAAATGGCAACCGATTTCACAATTGCCATTTAATTTTAAAATTAGAAGTTACTATTAATCCAAGTGAACATATATTATTAATTAAAAACACTATTTATTTCAACTAATTTGTCTGATGTTTTTAATTTCCAGATATTGAAAAATAATGAAACTTGATGTGAACCACCAGTTACACCATTGTTTAAACGACTTACTGTTACATCATAAAAGTAAGTGAGAGAAAATAATTTTGATTGATACCCTAAACCAGCAATTACTCCATTTCTATTTGTCATAGAAATAGTCGCATTTAAATGGTTATTATACATAGCTCTTAAACCAATAATTGTTTGATGGAATTTATTTTGAGTATTAAAAGTTACATAAGGGGATAATCCAATTTTATTGAATGTATGGTTGTAAGAGAATTGAGCTCCAAAACTTGATGGGAGATTTGTTGGGAAGTCATTTATTAATGATGTGTTTGGTTTATTTAAATGATGAGCTGAAACACCGATCAAAAAGTTTTTGTAATAGACGATTGCTCCAGCATTTAAATCTAAATAATCTCTAGTTGAATTTATCGCATCTCCGTTTGAATAAATTACTCCTTGATTAGGATCTATCATATCACCAAAGGTAACTTTAGTTACATCTATAGAATTTCTACCAAATCCAACTTCGACTGCTGGTCTAATAAGTAACTCTCCAATAGTAATGTTTTGAGAATAAAATGCTGTTGCTTTTGTTTTCTGAATAGTATTAAACTGATTTTGATTGGTGAAAGT